>DASUGE010000023.1:0-5096 GCA_036274215.1 Polyangiaceae bacterium
CCGGATCGAACGCCGCGGGATCGAACGCCCGCCCACTCGGCCAGTCGAGGTCGGCGAGAGACCGCACGAGTACGCTGCGCAGCTTCGACGCGTCGGGACGATCGTCGGCAACGATGACGAACACCTCCGGCCACGCAGGGCCGACGCTTAGCGTCACGTGACGGCTCGCATCCGCTGGGGCGGGCGGCGGCGAGGTTTTGGACGACGCGCACCCCGCGACGACGAGCGCCGCTGCACCAACCTGCACGTAGCGAGGGCTCACTCGCTCCACCAAGGAGCAAACCCCGTTCCCGCGTCAGCCCCCCGCAAATCGCGCGAGTTTCAGCGTCGCCCGGCCAACGCAGTTGGCGTCGCTGCCCACCGCGTTGGACCCCGCCACCGCTCGCCGTCAACGCCGCAAGCGGCAGCTCACGACCGCCGAATCCGTGTGCCGGTCTGCAGGCTGGTTCCCGAAGTCGCCCGTGAACGCGATCTCGTCGAAGCCGTTGTAGTGGAGCAGCGCCTCCGCCTCGCGCGGGAAGAGCTGGCGGTGGCTGAGCGGGATCGTCCAGGGGCGGCCGCGCTCGGGCGAGAAGCGCGTCGTCACGAGCAGGAGCTGGCGGAACGGATCGTAGTCGAAGCGCTCGTCGTAACGCGTGAGCTCGCCGCTCGTGGGGTGGCGGATGCGCGGCGCGCCGAACCAGCGCTCGGGGTCGCGGCACAAATCGTCGGGCTGCGGCACCGAGAAGTCGAACACGAAGCGACCGTCGGGTTGGAGGTGCTCGCGGACGCGCGCGAAGAAAGCCTCGAAGTCCTCGCGCTCGTAAAGGTGGAGCACGGTGTTGAACGGCGCGATGACGAGCGGGAAGCGCTTGCCGAGCTTCACCTTGCGCATGTCGCCGTGGTGGAAGCGCACGCGCTCGCGCACCTTGGGCGCCTGCTTCTCGAGCGTCGTGGCGAGGTCGTCGAGCATCGAGCGCGAGAGATCGACGCCTTCGACCTCGACGCCCGTGCGCGCCGTCGCGAGCGCGACGCGGCCGTTGCCGATGCCGTATTCGAGCACCGGGCCGCGCGACTTCTTCGCGAGCCGGACGTAGTACTCCACGTCGTGACGGCGGTTGCCGTACGTCTTCGTGTAGTACGAAGGGTCGGAGTAGTGCGCGAGCGCGCCGGCGTCGCCGGCCGTGCCGAGCTCGGCGATGTCGCCGGGAAAGGGAGCCGCCGGGCGCCGCGTCATCCTCTAGGTTCCTTGAGGAACGAGCGCATGGACCAATGAGTCAAGTCCGAAGAGCGCCGTTTTCGGGGCCGGGGCCCCGAAAACAAACACAAAGAAAAGCGTCGGAACCACCTCCCCGGCGCGAGGCACCCCACACCCCATCAACCGTCGACCTTTCGGCCCGCAAGACGCTTCGACCCAGCATGCTTTCATGCGGCTGGGAGGACCCACGACTGCCTGCGAGGGCCGCGGCGCGCGCGAGCGTCACGGGTTCTGCTTGGCGAGCTCTTCGATGTACTCTTCGACCACTTCGATCGAAGGGCGGTGGTAGCGGACGCGACCCGCTGCGATCTCGCGCAGGCTGATCACCGGCGCCTTGTTCTTCGCATTGACGAGCTGCGGAGCGCCCTTCATCAACGAACGGGTGCGAGAGGCCGCGAGCACGACGAGTGCGAAGCGGTTCTCTTCTTTTTCCAGGCAATCTTCGACGGTGACGCGAGCCATGGGGGCGCGGAAAGTAGCCGCAGCGCTCAGGCCGCGCAAGCTCGTCACCCTTTTTGGCTGACTCGATACCTGCGTATCCGTTCAGGTCGAGGTCGTGAGTCCGCCGTCCGCCTGCTAGAACCGGCGCGTGACTACCGAGGGAACCGCGGGCGTTCAGCTGATCGACGACGCGCTGATTGAGGCGACGCTCGCCCGGGCGCGCAGCTCGCCGCGCCTGCGCGCGAACCACAACCTGCACGCGAATCACGCCGAGGGGTATCACCGCTTCTTGAACGCGTGGATTCGCGGCACGTACGCCGCGCCCCACCGTCACGTCGCGCTGCCGAAGCCGGAGACGTTCGTCGTGCTGCGCGGCAAGCTCGCCTGCTTCATCTTCGACGACTCGGGGGCGGTGATTCAGGCCACCGTGCTCGGCGAAGGCGGCGTGCATGGCATCGATATCAGCCCCGGGATTTGGCACACGGTGCTAGCGCTCTCACCCGAAGCGGTGTGCCTCGAGAGCAAGCTCGGGCCGTGGGATGCGCAGACGGACAAGGAGTTCGCGCCTTGGGCGCCGCTCGAAGGCGATCCCGCCGCGGCCGCGTACGCGGAGCGATTGCTGACAGCCGTACGTCAGGTTTGAGGACCGCTAAACTAGTGTTCAGTACAGCGCAGTGCTATGGCCGGTCGCCATGGCACGAGCGAGCGAGCGGCCGCGTTCGAGGGGGCGAGGCGAAGCGACGCCCCTCGGCGCCCCCCGCGCGGGCGAGACGATCGAGATCACGGGCGCGCGCGAGCACAACCTCGACATCGATCGGTTGGTGCTGCCGAAGCAGAAGCTCGTCGTGTTCACGGGGCCGAGCGGCTCGGGCAAGTCGAGCCTCGCCTTCGACACGCTCTACGCCGAAGGCCAGCGCCGTTACGTCGAGTCGCTGTCGACCTATGCGCGTCAGTTCTTGGGGCGTCTCGATCGGCCTGCCGTCGAGCGACTGCGCGGGCTGTCTCCGACGATCGCGATCGAGCAGAAGAGCGCGTCGTCCAACCCGCGCTCGACCGTCGGCACCATCACGGAGATCCACGACTACTTGCGCGTGCTCTGGGCGCGCGCCGGGCGGCAGCACTGCACGGAGTGCGGCAAGCCGGTCGCCGGTCGCAGCGTCGACGAGATCGTGCGCGAGGTGCTGGCGCTGCCGAAGGGCTCGAAGCTCTCCGTGCTCGCGCCGCTCGTCACGCACCGAAAAGGCGAATTTCGCGAGCTTCTGGCCGAGCTTGCCACGCGCGGCTTCGCGCGCGTGCGCCTCGACGGCAAGGTGACGCGCCTCGACGAGCTGCCCGCGCTCGACAAGAAGAAGAAGCACACCGTGGAGCTCGTCGTCGATCGCATCGCGGTCGACGGGCAGTCGCGCTCACGCCTCGCCGAGGCCGTCGAGCTCGGGCTCAAAGAGGGGCGAGGTGAGCTCACGGTCTCCGTCGAAGGCGGCAAGGCGCTCACCTTTTCGACGGCGCGCGCCTGCTGCGGCGTGAGCTACCCGGAGCTCAGCCCGCAGAGCTTTTCGTTCAACTCGCCGCTCGGGATGTGCACGGCATGCAACGGCCTCGGAACGCGCATCGAGATCGATCCGGAGCTCGTCGTTCCCGATCGCACGCTCTCGATCAAGAAAGGCGCGATCGCGCCGTGGGCGACCTCCGTCGAGCGCGGCGACGGCTGGACGTTCCGGATGATCGAGGCGCTCGCCAAGGCGACGGGCGTCGACCTCGACGTTCCGTTCGGGAAATTGCCGAAAAAGCAGCGCGACCAGGTGCTGTTCGGGCTCGAGGGCAAAAAGATCCGCATCGAGTGGGGGCAGGAGGGCACGGAGAGCCACGGGAGCTGGGGCGTGCGCTTCCACGGCGTGATCCCGACCCTCATGCGCCGCTATCACGACACGAAGTCGGAGCGCATGCGCGACCAGTACCGAAAATACATGCGCGAGCTGCCGTGCGCGGCGTGCGAGGCCAAGCGCCTGCGCCCTGCGAGCTTGTTCGTGCGTGTGGGTGACAAAGGTATCGCCGACGTGCTGCGGCTTTCGATCGGCGAGGCGGCCGCGTGGTTCGGTGCGCTCGACATCGGCGGCAGCAGTCGCGCGATCGCCGAGGGACCCATGCGCGAGGTGCGCAGCCGCCTGCAGTTCCTGCTCAACGTCGGGCTCGACTACCTCACGCTCGAGCGCGCCGGCCCGAGCCTCTCGGGCGGGGAGGCGCAGCGGATCCGTTTGGCGAGCCAGCTCGGCAGCGAGCTTTCCGGCGTGATTTACGTGCTGGACGAGCCGAGCATCGGCCTCCACGCGCGCGACAACGAGCGCCTGATTGCGATGCTGCGGCACCTGCGCGATCTCGGCAATTCGGTGCTCGTCGTCGAGCACGACGAGGAGACGATCCGCGCCTCCGATCATCTCGTCGACTTCGGGCCGGGCGCCGGACACCAGGGCGGGAAGGTCGTGTTCGAAGGCGCGCCGTCGGGGCTGTCGCACCTCTCGGACAGCTTGACGGCGCAGTACCTCACGGGGCGGCGGCGCATCGAGGTGCCGGAGAAACGGCGAACGGCGGAGGACGCGCTCGTCGTGCGCGGCGCGCGCGAGCACAACCTGAAGAACATCGACGTGAAGTTTCCGCTCGGCGTGCTGGTCGCCGTCACGGGACCGAGCGGCGCCGGCAAGAGCTCGCTCGTGAACGGCATCCTGTTGCCAGCGCTCGCGCGCCACCTGCACGACGGCCAGGATCCGGTCGGCGAGCACGACGGGCTCGAGGGCCTCGAGCTGATCGACAAGGTGATTTCCATCGATCAGCAGCCGATCGGGCGCACGCCGCGCAGCAACCCGGGCACGTACACGAAGGCGTTCGACGAGATCCGCGGGCTCTTCGCCGAGCTGCCCGACGCGCGGCGCCGCGGCTGGGACGCCGGGCGCTTCAGCTTCAACATGGCGGGCGGTCGCTGCGAGTCGTGCGAGGGCGACGGCGTCGTGCGGGTCGAGATGCACTTCTTGAGCGACGTGTACGTGACGTGCGAGGTGTGCCAGGGGCGGCGCTACGATGCGGAGACGCTCTCGGTGCGTTACCGCGGCAAGAGCATCGCCGACGTGCTCGACACGGACATCGACGGCTGCCTCGAGCTCTTCGAGGCGCATCCGTTGCTCGCGCGCATCTTGCGCACGCTGTCGGAGGTCGGGCTCGGCTACGTGAAGCTCGGTCAGCCGGCGCCGACCTTGAGCGGCGGCGATGCCCAGCGCATCAAGCTTTCACGCGAGCTTTCCCGCCGCCAAACGGGCCGCACGCTGTACGTGCTCGACGAGCCGACGACGGGCCTGCACTTCGAAGACGTGAAGCGGCTGCTCGAGGTCTTGCACCGGCTCGTCGACGCCGGGAACACGGTGATCGTCAT
>DASUGE010000024.1:0-2495 GCA_036274215.1 Polyangiaceae bacterium
CGATGAGCAACATGATGTTCGCCGCAACGCCCGCGCTGAAGAAATGGAGCAACGCGCCCCAGGCGTAGTAGATCAGCTTCTCCGTGTGCGGGTAGTCGTTCCAATCGGCACCGAACGGCGCGTTGAGCTGGGAGACCTGCAGGTTCCAGGGAGCGGGAAAGCTTGCGAAGCCCTTCGCAACCCCCAACATGAGCAGCGTATCCCCCCGGCCAGCGTAGGCCGTGGGCAGTCTGAACGCCTCCGTTCCCGGCCACCGATGATAGAAAAGGCACCAGAGGAGGAAAGCCGAGACCGGCGCCGCGACGCACGCCCACGAGCGGCGCATCGCGGCTAGCGAGCTCGAGACGACGCGCGCCGCGTTGCCCGCCTCGATGGGTGGACTTTCGTGGCGAAGACCGTTTTGATCGGTGGTCAAGGCGCTGCCCACGATACCTGGCGCGCCTCGAACGGCCAACCCGACCCGAGAGGCGCGCGACGTGCGCAGCGCCGATCCGAGAACTGGGCTCCCAGCCTGGCGCTAAGCCGCGGGTGCTGCTGATCGCAGCGTCAACGCGTCATCGAAGTCGGAGAGCAGCGTGCTGTTCCCCATGGTACAGAGACCCGTGCTCCGCCGCGCTCCGGCCCTGTTGCCGCTCGTCGTCGCAGCCCTCGGCGCCCTCACCTTCGCATCGTCCCTCCGCTTCGACTTCGCGTACGACGACCGCTGGACCCTCGTAGATAACCGCTGGCTCGAGCACCCGCTCACCGAGCTCACACGTCTCCTCGCAACGGGTGACGCGCTTCGGCTCCACGTCCCCGACGCCACGCGCCCCGCCATGGTGCTCATGGAAGCTCTCGAACGGCGCATCTACGGCCTCGCGCCATGGGGCTACCACCTCGATTCCCTGCTGCTCTACGCAGTCACGTGTGCGCTCGCCGCCGCCGTCGCGCACAGCGTGAGCCGGCGCCGGGATGTGGCGTTCTTTGCCGGTTGCTTCTTTGCCGTGGCGCCCGTGCATACGGAGGTCGTGGCCGCGATCAATTACCGCGAGGATTTGCTCGCGGCGGTGGGGACGCTCGGCGCGTTGCTCTGCTTGACCACGCCGTCCCGCGCAGGGGATTCGCCACGCCGCGCTCTCGGCGTGGGGGCGCTCGTCGCGCTCGGGTTGTTCGGAAAAGAGAGCGCGGTGACCGCTCTGCCGCTGCTCGGGCTCGTGATGTGGGCCGTGCCGTGGGCCGGGGTGTCGGTGCGCGCTAGCCGGCGAGCGCTCGTGCTCGCTGCCGTCGTGCTCGTCGCGTGGCTGCTCTGGCGGTTGCCGCTCGCGCTTCACGGCGACGACATTCCGCTCGCGCCGCGCCGGCCGTTCTTGCAGACGTTGCTCCGGCTGGCGCGCTTCGAGGTGCAGGCGGTGCGGCACGCGCTCTTTCCGTGGAGCGTTTCGCCCGATCGCTGGCGGCAGCCAGACGCTTCGTTCGGCTGGGTGGCGCCGTTCTTGTCGCTGGTCGCGGGGGTTCTGCTGCTCGGCAAAGAGCGGCGCACTCGGCTTCCCGCGCTCGGCGTGGGCATCGCGCTCGTCGCTCCCCTCGCCTCGTCACCGCTGCTTCGGCCGGTCAACGAGTACGCCGACCGCTATTTCTTTTTGAGCGTGCTCGGCGGGGGCCTCGTTTGGGGTTGGGTCGCCGGGCAGTCGGGCAAGGCGCTGGGATTGGTGCCGGGGCGCCGGGCGTGGCTCACGTTGGCGGTGGCGCCGCTCGCGTGGGTTGCGTTCAACGCCGCCGGCATGTGGCGCAACGAACGGTCGCTTTGGAGCGCAGCGACGGAGCTCACGCCCGCGTCGCCGCGCGCTTGGGCAGGGCTCGCGCGCGTCCATCGCATCGCCCGGGAGCGTGACGCGGCCGACGTGGCGATGTCCCGCGCCCTCGCCGTTGGTCCGGACTATGCGCCGGGGCTCGTCACCGAGATCTACAACCATCTCGCGTTCAGGCGGCTCGAGGAAGCGCGCGAGCGATTGGCAGCGATGGAACGTCGCGGGTTTCACGACGAGGGTGGGCTCGGCAAAGCCCGCGCGTGCGCGAAGCTAGACGCCGAAGGAGCGGCGCGCTGCATTGGCCGCTAAGCTCGCCGCGTCCCGCGTATCGCCGTTAGGCAAGCACTGGACTTGCCCCAGCAACTCGGGCTGCGGGTGTCCGATGCCCGGCGTGTGGTAAATGATGATGAAGGTGTCGAGCCTCCCCGCTGCCCCGCGTCGGGTACCCCGCCGCTATTTGCGCGAGCCCGTGCCCTTGCATTTCCCTGTCGAGGAGCAGGTGCCTGAGAGCCGGCTGCACCGACTCCTCATCGACCGGCTGTGTGACAGCCTCGAGCGAGAGCTCGGCGACACGGTGCTGCTCGCCAGCGATCAGTTTCTTTACTGGGATCCGACCGATCCCAAGCAGTGTCTCGCGCCTGACGTGGCGGTTCGGCTCGGCGGGCCACCGTTGGTGCTCAAGTCATGGAAGACGTGGGAGCACGGCGC
>DASUGE010000025.1:0-4624 GCA_036274215.1 Polyangiaceae bacterium
GTCCTGCTCGAGGTCGGTGAGATCGCCGACGATCGCGTCGAGATTCGCCGTCTGAAAGTCCACGGGCGACCCGGCTGCCGCACGTTGCCCGTTCGCGTAGAAGGCGATCGCGGCGCCGGTGCGCGAGGAGAGCTCGCGCGCGAAGTGATCGTCGATCACGCGGGCGCCGACGATCGCTCCGGCGGGCATGGACGCAAGGTCGTACTCGACCGGTCGCGCGACGACGCGGTACATGCGATCGAGCACGAGCGTGTCGTCGCGCACGTACCCGTGGAGCGCGTCCGCCACGACGGGGTACCCGCCGAGCTCGAAGTCGTCCATCCCGCTCGCCTGCGAGTAGCCGATGTAGGCGACGACGCGGCCGTGCTGATCGACCGCGAACACGGAGTCGAAGCCCGCTTCCTTCGGGATCTGAGCGTTGACGCGTGTGAGCGCCTGCGTGAGCTTGGAGCGCGCGTCCTCGGGGACTTTGGCCTCCGATTCGTTGGACTTTTGCAGGTATTTCCCGACGTCGGACTCGAGCGCGAACGGGATGAGCTGAGCCGAGCGCTGGCGCGCGTCGTCACGCAAGTACCAGGACACGACCTGCGCGTCGGAGGACAGCCCCTCTGCGCGCGCGCGCAGGCCGGAGCGGTTGTACATGCTCGAGGCGATGCCGAGCAGAAACAGCGCCGCACCCAACAAGAGACCGAGGAGCGCGTACCAGAAACGCGAGAGAACCATTACTTACCGGCCCCCGACTTGTCGCCGTTTTCCGTCGCCGCCGCTTTGTCTTTGTCGGCTTCGGCCTTGTCGGCAGCAGCCGCTGCCTTCTCGTCACCGACCTTGAGCGGCGTCCTCGTGAGATCGAGATCCGCGTCCTTCACGGTAACCGGCAGCGCAGGCCCGACCTTCTTGCCGGCGAAGTACGCCTGCACCGTGTACTCACCCGGCTCCTCCACCGAGAGCGCGAAGTCGCCCTTCATCGACGGGTACGCGATCGCGGCGACGGTCGGCTCGGCGATCACCCACATTCGCAAGCTCGGCGCGAGCTCGTCGCGGATCTCGAAGACGCCGGCGCCCGGCACGCTCCATTCACGCGTCATGGCGCGCGCCGTGTCGGCGGGCTGAAATGTCGGGATGCCGACGCCGTGCAGGCGATGCTTGAACGGGTCGGTGTTCTGAAAAGTGAGGCGCGTCCCGGGCGGAACGACGATCGTTACGGGCGTCGTCCGTCCACCGCCGACCCGGACGAGCACGGGCGGGGGCGCCTTCTGCGGAGTGGCGGCGAAGGCAGCCACGCAAATCTCCTTGGGCGCGTGGGGAAACAGCCGGCGAAACTCGGCCCGCACGGTCGCGACCGGTTCGCGGAACGAGTAACCGTGCTGCTTCGGATCCCGCGCTTCCGCCCAGACCGGATTGAGCAGGTTCCTGAAACCGTCGACCTTGCCCCGGAGCTTCGCGGCGTCAGCCGACGCCGGCGCCAGAAAGGTTAGGGCGGCGAGCCAGCCGAGGGCGCGCCCGAATCGCCATCGCGGAGGGGACGACGGCAGGCCGGAGGGGGCTTTCATGGTCGGGCGAAAGTACCCGACCCCGGCCATCGACGGAAGGGTCACCCCGTCCCCGGTATCTTTGGCTCGGAACCCACAAACTCCTACGAGCCGGCGCGTTGTGCGTCGGCCCGTGAGGAGGGCTCCTTACCACCATGAGTCGCGAGTTTTTCTGTAGTCCGAACCCCTAGCATCGCTAGGTGGGAGGCTTGAATATCGCGGCTTCCGGCTTCCCGGTGAGGTATCCCGGGCCTAGCTCTCCACCGCTCGTCGCCACCCGTTCGGTTGATATCAGGGATTCGTTACTACGCTCTCCCGAGCTCTGCAGAGGGAACCTTCACCATCATATAAGTTCTGCGCCGGTTCGGTCAACGGCGGCCGGCCGAGCGGCCCATGCGTCCTACGATCCCCGGAAAGTGGGCCAGGCGCGCTTCCGTCTGAGACGTTCGGCCCCCATGAGCGTCGTGCCTCTCGGAGGACTACTCGGGAAACGCCCCCTCGACTTCGGCGAGCTCGGCCCGGATGAGGGCGAGAGCGTGCCCCACTCGCAAGACGAGCGAGTCGCCTTCCTCGCCCTCGAGCACGTGTCCGCGGTCGCTCGCGAAGCGGAGACGGAAGGGCTCCTGCCCGTCGTCGTGCAACCCCCGCGCGCCGCCGATCGGGGCAAGCTCGGGCTCGTCATCGAGGAAGCGGTGGAGACCGCGCTCGAGCGGCGCGGCGCCTGCGCTCCGGGCTTCGGCGCAGCCGCGGATCTCGAGGCGTCGCTCAGCGACCAGCTCTATCGCGCGCGTCTGATCGAGGCGCGCGGGCTCTGGGTGTTCCTCGGAAGCCTCGAAGGCATCGCGAGCCTCGGCGGCGCGCTGGATGCCGAGGACAGCGCCGTGCTCCGATTTTGGACCCAAGCTCCGTGCACGCACCCGGTACGGCTCTCTCTGGACGAAGCGAATCGGAACCTTCAGGTCTACGGGCCGCCACTACCGCTCGCCGCGTTGGTCGCCGCGCTCGATTCGTCCCGGAGCGCCGTCACGCTGGCCTCGGTGGCACACGAGGCTCCGCCGCTCGTTTCCCCCGAGCTTGCCGCGAGCGCCGAGGCGATGGAAGCGAGCGCGCCCCCGCCCCTGGTCGCAACGATCCCCGCCCCTCCCGAGCCCGAGCTCCTCGCCGAGCCGCCGTCCGAAGCCGTGCTCGCCGCCGAAGCCGAGCGCGTGCACGAGCCCGATCTCGCGCTCACTCCGCTCGCCCCGCTCGTCCAAGCGTTCTCCGACGAAGAGCCCGGCACGACCGTCGACGCGGTTCCCGCTCCCGTGTCCGAAGCCGGCCCCGAGCCCGAGCCCGAACCCACCGCCGAGCCCGGGCCCGTTGCCGAGCTCGCTCCCGAGCCCGAGCCCGAGACGGCTCCGGTCACCCAGGCCCAGCACGGCCCGCTCCACCCCGGCGCCGAGAACGAGTGGCAAAGCTGGGTGCGCGAGCTCGAGGCGGCGCGTGGGCCGAAGCCGCTCGCCGTCGTCGAGCGCATGTTCGTGATGAGCTACGTCCCGCTGCGCGACGCGGCGCTGCGCGGTCTCGCACCGAGCGAGGTGTGGCCCGTGCTCGACGGCTGGGCCACGAGCTTCGCTTCCAGCTATCGCGAGGCGTTCGAGGCGCTCTGCGTTCGCGGCAAGAGGCCGACGATGGTGCTCGACGTCCCGGACGTCGCGCATCGCATCGGGCGCCTGCACGGTGCTCGCTCGGTGCAGCTCCTGCTCGTGGACGGCCTGCGCTTCGATCTCGGCTTGCGCGTCGAGCTTGGCCTGCGCGCGCGGCTCGGGCGCGAGGTGGCGCTCACCGAGCGACTCTTGCTGTGGTCGGCGTTGCCCTCGCGCACCGAAACCCAGCTCGAGCTGATCGGGCGCGGCGCCGACGGCTTGAAGGACCGCGGCGCGGCACCGGACAGCGAAATTCCCGTCGCCCGCGGCCGCATGGCGCGCACGGCCCGCCGCATCAAGGCCGGTCACCGCGAGCTCCTGAAGCTCGACATCGTCGAAGCCAAGCTCAGCGAGCCGGGCGGCGCCGAGGCGAGCCGTCTCGACGAGCTCGGCGCCGAGGTCACGGACGCCGTCGCGGAGCTGTGCGAGAAGCTTCCGCCGCGCACGCTGCTCTTCGTCTTCGGCGACCACGGCTTCTGCCTCGACGAGCAAGGCGAAGGCACGAGCGCGTCGCGGCAAGGCGGCTCGCGCCCGGAAGAAGTCTTGGTGCCGGCGTTCGCCTGGCTGGTCGGCGGCGTTCAGTAACCTGGCGGCGAGCGCCGCCCTACTGCGTCACTCGTCGACGACGCCGCCCGCGCCGCTGGGCATCGGGTTCTGCTCTTTCTCGAGGTAGCGGAAGATCGTGCGCGGATCGACGCCGAGGTCGCGCGCGGTCTGCGTGCGGTTGCCGTTGTTGCGCTCGAGCACCTCGAGCACGTAGCGGCGCTGGAAGTCTTCCTTCGCCTTCTCGAGCGGCACGATCGGGCTCTCCGCGTCCGCACCGAGGTCGAGATCCTCGGCCCCGAGCAGCGTCTTCTCGCAGAGCACGAGCGCCTTTTTGATGCGGTTTTCGAGCTGGCGAATGTTGCCGGGCCAGGTCGCCTTGCGAATGGCGGCGAGCGCCTGCGGGGAGAAGCCGCGCACCGGGCTGCCGATCTCGTCGGCGTATTTGCTCAAGAGCGCCTTGGCGATGATGAACACGTCGTCGCCGCGGTCGCGGAGCGGCGGCAGCCACAGGTTCACGACGTTCAACCGGTAGTAGAGGTCCTCGCGGAACTCGCCGGTCTTGATCATGTCTTCGAGCGTCCGGTTCGTGGCCGCGACGATGCGAATGTCGCAGCGCTCGGGGCGGTTGTCGCCCACGCGGTAGACGACGCGCTCCTGGATGGCGCGCAGGAGCTTCACCTGGAGCTGCGGCGTGAGCTCGCCGACCTCGTCGAGGAACAGCGTGCCGCCGTCGGCCTGCTGGAACTTGCCGGGACGGCTGGCGATGGCGCCCGTGAACGCGCCGCGCACGTGGCCGAACATCTCGCTCTCGATCAGGTTCTCCGGAATGGCGCCGCAGTTGACGGTCACGAAAGGACCCGCGAC
>DASUGE010000026.1:0-7093 GCA_036274215.1 Polyangiaceae bacterium
CGAGCAAGTCGTGGCCCGTGGAAGGCAGCTGCGCGTGTCGACAGGGCGTGACCCACGACACGTCCACGCGCGCGCTGCTCGCCGTCGTTGCGCTCGGCGTGCTCGTCGCTCGGCGCCGTCGCTCCCAGCGTGGAGCGCGTCGATGAGCTTCGCTCGCGCCGCGACCCGAGCCGCCGTCACGGGTTCCCTGGGGGCGGCGCTCGTGCTGCTGCGCGCCGCGGCGGCGCAGGCACAAAGTGCACCCCAGGCCTGCGTCCCTGGCCAGCAATTCTCGTGCGCGTGTCCCGCCGGTGGCTTCGCCATTCAGCGCTGCAACGCCGCCGGCACCGGCCTCGAGCCGTGCCAGTGCGCGCCGTCTTCGCCGCCGCCACCGCCTGCTCCAGCGGCGCCGGCGAGCGAGCCGTGCCCGTCGAATCAGCTCGCACCCGACGGAACGTGCCTGGTGTCGCCCGAGGGAGCCGCGGTCGCGCCTCCGACGCCGCCTCCTCCACCGCCGCCGCCGGTCGTCGTGAATCCTCCACCGCCCGGAGCCCCCGCGAAAGACCAGGGGCCGGTCCAAGGCGGCGGCCCGAACACGGCCATGATGGCAGGCGGCATCTCGCTCTTTGCGGTCGGCTACGGCGCGACGATCGGGCTCAACTACGGCGTGTGCGCCAACAGCAGCAGCTGGCGCGGCTGCGACTCGAAGGAACTTTCTTTCATTCCGATCGCGGGCTCGTTCATCCTCGGTGTTACGGAGAACACGGAGCTCAGCTATCGCCTCATCGCGTTCACGCTCGGTCTCGCGCAGGCGGGCGGCGCGGTGCTGTTCGGCTTGAGCTTCGCCGGCTCGGGGGACGGCAGCCAAGCCAAGGCGACTTACGTGCTCCCGACCGTGAGCCGCAGCGGCGCCGGCGCCGTGGTCGGCGGGCGTTTCTAAGGCGCGTCGCGTCAGCCGTCGGGGGCTTGCCGCTTGCGGGGTAGAGCCCCAGGCTCTCGGGCATGTACTACCTGATGATCCGACAGTTTGCGCGCTCGCTCAAAAACCTCGACGGCGTGCTCGGCAGGGCCGAGGCCTACGCCACCAAGCGCGGCTTCGACGTGAACAACATCATCGGGGCCCGCCTCGCACCCGACATGCTGCCGTTCGTCGCACAGATCCGCGTCGCCTGTGACAACGCGAAGATGACCGCGGCCAACCTCTCGGGCAAGCCGGCGCCGAAGCACGAGGACACGGAGAAGACCTTCGAGGAGCTTCACGCTCGCATCGCCAAGGCGCTCGCGTTCGTCGACAGCTGTACCGAGGCCGATTTCGCCTCCGTCACGCCGGACAAGCCGATCAAGCTGGCCTACCCGCCGAACAAGGCCCTACGCGCGCAGGACTACCTCTTCGCTCGTCAGATCCCGAACTTCTACTTCCATGTCGTGACGGCCTACGACATCCTGCGCCAAGCGGGGGTCGAGCTCGGCAAGGGCGACTACCTCGGCGATCTGCCGCTCATCGACGCGTAATCCAAACCTTCCCGCCTTCCTGTTCAAGCCTCCGGCTCCGCTGAGCGCTCAGCCCGTAACGGCGCGTGCGACGGTCTTGGCGCGGGGCTCGACCGCGGCAAGCTCTCGAATGGCGGCTTTCGCCGCGCGCAGAGCGCCGGGGAGCGACGAGACGTCGCCGCGGCTGTCGCTGTGAGCGAAGAGGATGCGGCCGTGCGAGCGTGCGGCAACGCTGGCTCGCTCGAGTTGGCCGGGGATCGGAATGGGAAGAGCATGTCCGCGGCGGAAGGCGCGCACTTCGGCCACTTCTTCCTTGATGCTCGGGAAGTGGCGGGTGAGATGGCGGACCGTGTCTTCCGACAGCTCCACCAGGCGCGCGTCGTCGAGGAGCTCGGCGCGGCGCGGCTCGGAGAGCGGGTGATACACGGTGAGGACGGTCTTCCGTACGTCGGGGCCCTTGCCGGCGTAGGTGACCCAATCAGCGGGGATGAAGTCGGCGAAGGGGGTGTCCAAGAACCAGTTGTCGTAGGCGGGCTCGGGGCCGCGGCGATTCAGGCACACGTTGAGGACCGCGTACGGTGAGTACCGGAAGTCCTGCATCGCTTCGCGCTGAACGTCGGGCAGCTCGGGCACGAGGCGCGCGGCGAAGAATTTGGGAACGGCGAGGATCACGGCCTTCGCGCGCAGCAGCGACGGGGCGCCTTCGGTGACGGCGTGCACGAGCACCTCGTTCCCGTCGGTCTCGACGTGGTGCACGAACGAGCGCTGGCGCATGCGCGAGCCGAGCTTCGGCTCGAGCGCGTGAGCGAGCGCCCTGGTCGCGACGCCGAGGCCCCCCGGGTAGGTGAGGCGCTTCTCCGTGCCTTCGAGCCACCCGTAAGCTTGGACGCCGACGCGCAGGGAGGTGTGCTCGGGCGCGCCGCCCCAGTTGGAGCCCGCGTACCGGTGCCAGAACTCCCGCAGCTCCACCCCGTAGGGTGACAGGAAATCCACGAAGGAAAGGCGGTCGAGCTCGCCGCTGTCGCGGTGCCGGTGGAAGTGCATCGCGCGCTCGAAGGAGCGCTTGAAGTCGTCGCGCACGCGCTCGGGAAACGGCAGCCGGCCCGCACCCGCACCGAAGAAGTCGAAGTACGGCTCGCCGCCGACGATGAGCGAATCCCCGCCGTGCACCTTCTGGCCCGGCGCTCCCACCGAGCGCAGCAGCTCGACGAGCTCGGTGTCGCCTTCGCTGTAGAAGGCGGCCCCCGTCGAGTACGGGACGCCTTCCCACTCGTCGGTCGAGCAATTGCCGCCCCAACGCGATTCCTTCTCGAGCACGACGATGTCGCGATCGGCGAGCAGGTGCGCCGCGCAGAGCCCGCTCGCTCCCCCGCCGATGATCACGACCTCGCACGCTTCGGCACGGGCGGCGCGCGGGAACGAAGCGCCGTCGCGCTTGGCGTGACCATGCGTGAAGCTCTCGCCCCGGAGGCGCGGCCGATTGACGCTGAGGGCGCTCGCCGCCGGTTCGGCCCGTGCGCCGGCATCCGGTGCCTGACGGGCCTGCTCGGCGTGGCGGCAGCCGCCGGCGAGCCCCATAGCGCCGCCCGCGATCGCGACCTTCAGGCAGTCGCGCCGGCTGAGATACGTCCGCGTCTCGTCCAAAGTCGCCGCAATAGTGCGCGGATTATGAGCGGCCGCAAGCCGAGTCCGCGTGTTTCCAGCACGAACCGATTCGACGAGCGCCGATTTGCCGGCATTCACGCCATCTTGGCGGCGCCGTCGTCAGGGCGCGGTAATCCCGCAGCGCTTGTCGAAGTCCGCGAACGACTCCTCGGGTCGGGGCGCCTCGCAATCGGCGCCGCCCGCGCTCGCCGCCGGTGGTGCCACCGACGCGGGTGGCGCGGCGCCCGTCACGTTGCAGCGCTTGTCGAAGTCGGCGAACGCCTCGCCGTCACGGGGCTCTTCGCAGTCCGCGGGCGCGCCGCCCGACGCGGCGGGCGGCGCGATGCCTGCCGACGCGGGCGCGGTGGCGTCTGCCGAGGGCGGCGGAGTCGCGGTCGGTTCGACCATGGCAGACGGCGTGCGCGGCTTCTGCTCGGCAGCTTCGGCGACCGTGAGCCCGGGAACGTAAGTCGTGACGAGCAGCGCGACCACGAAGATCCCGATGAACGGCAACACCACCCGATAGAGGTCCGGCACGGGCCGATTGAAGCGGAACCCGGCGATGAACAGGTTGAGCCCCATCGGCGGCATCAAATACCCAATCTCGAGGTTGAGCAAAAACACGATACCGAGATGATACGGGTTGATGTTGAAGTGGATCGCGATCCCCATGATGAGCGGCACGATCACGACGATGGCCGAGAAGATGTCCATCAACATGCCCACGACCAGCAAGAACACGTTGAGCGCGAGCAAGAACGTGGTGGGCGAATCGATCAGGCCGCCGGCGTTTTTCCCGACCTCGGCCAGCGCGTCGACCGCCTCACGGCACGTCGACATCGTGTCGGAGTGAGCCGCGAGATACGCCTCCGCCGGCGGACCACAGGTGAGCGCTTCGAAGAGGCGATCGGCCGTCTGCGCCTGCACGAAGTAGAACGTGAGCACCGTCGCCGCGCAGAGCTTCACGAAGATCGCGCCGACGAGCACCATCGAATCCGGCACGATGCGCGGCAAGTCGCGCGTGAGCGACAGATCCTTGTAGAAGAACACCTCGATGATCAGCACGTAGAACGCCGTGAAGGCCGCGGCGTTCACCGGGCTGAATACGCCCGTCGCGAGCCCGCCGAGCAGGAAGACGGGCAGCATCAGCTCCCACTTCGCCTCCCAGAGCGCGGCGAGCGCCTCGTTCAGATCGAACTTCGAGCGCGGCACCTTGGAGCGCATGCCGACGATCACGGCGTACACGATCAAGAGACCGATCAGGAGCGCGCCGGGGCGCAGGCCCGCGAGCAAGAACTTGTCGAGGGCGAGCCGCTCGTGGCCCGGCGGCACCTCCTGCAGCCCGGCGACGATGCCGTACACGATCAGCGGCAGACAGGGCGGGAAGGTGATGCCGAGCGCGCCGCCCGTCGTCACGAGACCGAGCGAGAATTTTTCGGGGTAGCGATCCTTGAGCAGCGCCGGTAGCAAGAGGCCGCCGATGGCGACGATCGTGATGCCGCTCGCCCCGCTGAAGATCGTGAAGAACGCGGACGCCAGGATGCACACGACGCCGAGACCGCCCGGCATGAAGCCGAGCAGGGCGCGCGCCACGCGCACCAGGCGCTGCGGCGTCTTCGATTCGCTCATCAGGTAGCCGGCGAGCGTGAAGACCGGAATCGTCGGCAGGATGCTCATGCGCGCGAAATGCGGGCCGAGCACGTCTTCGACCGAGTTCGCGAGCGACATCGCCCGAACGGTGTCCGAGCCGTGCGCCCAGAGAAACAGCGCGAGGCCGCCGAGGAAGCTGAAGAGCGGCGCGCCCATCAGCGCCATCAGCACGCAGAGCATCACGCCCCACGCGATCGGGATCGACGTGACGTGGGCCATGCCGAACCAGCAAAGGACGAGCACGACGCCGACGCCGCCTGCCGCCGTGCCGAGCTGCGCGGGCGTGGCGTTCTCGGCGTAGCGGGCCGCAAGCGGCGCGGTCGGCGCGAACGAGCCCGTGTTCTTCTTGCGGAGCAGGAACGGCACGCCGATCAGCAGCACCGTGAGCAGCACGCCGAGCGAGAGCGGGCCCATGACGGTCGTGCCGCGCGCGAACGGCAAGAGCAAGACCAGCGCCGCGAGCGCGATCACGGCTTCGGTCCCCGTGGCCTGCGAGACCGGCGCGACGCGCGCGACCTCCGGATCGAGGGCATGCGGTGGCGGCTCCGTCAGCCCGGGACCGCTCTGCTGCGCGGCAACCCATTCGTGGAACGCGTGCAAGAGCAAGCGCACGGCGATCAGCACGAAGGCGGCCGGGATGATGAACTGGAACTCGTAGCTCTTGTCGACGCCGGTCTGGCCGATGCCGCGCGCCGCGAGCAAGCGGAGCTGCTCGTGGGCGGACGCGACCTGCTCGAGGAGCTGCGTGTAGAGGCCGTACGCGAGCGTGAAGGCGACGACGGCGCCGAACGTCGCCGCGATCGCGACGACGACGCGCCGGATACGATCGGGCAAGAGCCGTCCGAGCGCGTCGATCGCGAGGTGCCGGCGCTCGCGCGTCGCGTAGCTCGCGCCGAGCAGCGCGGCCCAGATCGTGCCGTGCATCAGCACGTCGCTCGCCGAGTCGAGCGCAGGGTGCGAGAGGTGAAAGAGCGTTGCCGTCGACTCGATGATCGCGACGAGCAGCATCACGCCGACGACGACGAGGCTCAGGCTCGCTTCGGCGAGCAAGATGCCGCGGTCGAGCACGTCGAGCGGACGCAGAAATGGGGCAGGTTTTGCGGTCGGGGCGGCTCCGGCCATGGCGGGGCGCAGTTTACCTATAGGTTAGCTGGCAACACACGCTAAACCCGCGTCCCGACGCGCCGGAACGAACCGACGCGTCCTGTGATGCGACGCCGACGCGACTTACTTACCGAACGCAGCGACGCGATCGACGAGCGCCTGATCCGCAATCTGACCCGTGAGGGCCTTGCGGACCTCGGCGCCGACCTTCACCCACTCGGCCTTGTCGGCTTCGGAGGGCTTGGACACCTTGATGTTGTGCTCCTTGATGGAAGCGAGCGCCTTCTCTTCATCCGCACGCAAATTCTTCCGCGCCAGGGCGTGAAACTGCGCCGACGTTTCGGTCATGATCGTCTTCTGCTCGGGGGTGAGGGCTTCCCACTGCTTCTGGCCCATGACGGTGCCGCCGAGCACGACGGTGAGCGGAAAGTCGAGCATCTGCGAAACACGCGACGACCACTGGAGCGCGACGGCCGCGACCGGCGTCGTGATCACGGTATCGACACGGTTCGTCTGCAGAGCGCCGAGCACCTCCGGGAGTTGGAGCGGCACGGGGTTCGACTTCACGACCTTGAAGAACGCCGGCAGGACCATGTCGTCGCGCCAGACCCAGGGCTTGCGCGGCCCCAGATCGGAGGGCTTGGTCACGACCCCCGTCGAGAAGACGTACGACTGGCCCACGTCCGCCCAGCCGAGCAGCTGGAAGCCCGCCTCCGCGAACTTCGGATTCATCTCCGGAGTGATGGCGGCGCGCGCGGCGTCGAGCTGCGCGTAGCTCTTGAGGATGCCGGGCATCTGGAACACGAGCGCCGGCCGGTAGATCTGCGAGAGGCCGACGCCGGTCACCGCGGCGCCGTCGAGGCGCCCGCTCCGGATCTTGCGGATGACCTCCGACTCGTCGCCCTGAACGCCGCCCGCGTAGAAGCGGAGCTCGAGCGACTTGTTCGAGCGGCGCCGCACCTCGCGGTTCCACGCTTCGAACACCTTCATCCACGTCGAGCCGGGAGGCGCGAGCGTCGCGATCGAGATCGTCTTGGTGTGCGGCTTGTCCTCCGCGATGCCGACGGCCGAGAAGCCGAGCAGGCCGATGATCAGGGCGATGGGCCAGAAGGGGTGGGTTTTCATGAACATCGCGTCGGCGGCAAGCGCTTCTATCCCATCCAGGTGGCCGAGAAGGGCTACGCGCCGTTCCGGATCACGGTGCGCGGGTCGTGGGCGCATGGAT
>DASUGE010000027.1:0-7367 GCA_036274215.1 Polyangiaceae bacterium
CAGGCGCCTGCGACGTGACGCTCTCGGTGCTCGCGCCCGTCTGGTACGGGACGAACGGCACGACGAGGTCGACGTCGACGCCGCGCCCGAGCCCGTAGCGAGCGCCGAGCGTCAATGTGCTCGTCTGGTCCACGACGCCGATCTCCTGGCCGTCCGGGTGCGGAGCCGGCGCGACGAGCGTCACGGGACGGGTGCTCACGCCGAGGCCGAGCACCCACGCGAGCACGCCGGACGGCAACGTGTGCGCGGTCGGTACGCCGGCGAAGCGGGTCGGACCGGTCGGGATCCACCACGGGTCGGCGTCGAAGCAGGGCGAGACGCTCGCGCTCGTCGCGCAGGTATCGGGGCTCGCTCGAGCGCCCGGCGAAAACGCGAGCGCGGTGCCGAGCAGGCGGAGGCATAGAGCGCGTCTCGCAACCCTGCCGGGCAGGTGCGGCGCTCTAGCGCTCGCGAAGCGAGCGAGGCCGTACGCACGCGCGAAGCGCATCCGGGGAGCAAGTATAGGACGAGGCCCGCGAGTAGTACTAAAAGGAGCGCGTGCCCGCGCCCCTCAGTGACGCTCGCCCCTTGCTTCTGGGCTCGGCCTCGCCGCGGCGTCGCGAGATCATCGCGTCGCTCCGGATACCGTGCCTGACCTTGGCGGCGGACATCGACGAGCGCACGCAGCCGGGAGAGCTGCCCGAGCCGTACCTCGAGCGGGTCGTCACGCAGAAGCGCTTGGCCGTGCTCGCCCAGGCCGGCGAGCGCGCGGCCGGCGGCGTGCTCGTGGCCGACACCAGCGTCACGCTGGGCGACGAAATCCTCGGTAAGCCCGCCGATGCCGAGGACGCCGAGCGCATGCTCGCGCGCCTTTCGGGGACGGAGCATCGCGTGCTCACGCGCTACGCGCTTGCGCTGCTCGACGGCACCGTGCTCGCCGAGCGCACCGTCACGACGCGCGTGTGGATGCGTAGCGCGAGCCCGGAAGAGCTCGCTCGCTACGCCCGCTCCGGCGAAGGGCTCGACAAGGCGGGTGCGTACGCGGTGCAGGGGCTCGGGGCGTTCCTCGTGGAGCGCATCGAGGGGTCGTACACCAACGTGGTCGGGCTGCCGGCGTGCGAGCTCGTGCTCGATTTGCGGCGCTCGGGCTTGCTCGGGCCGTACCCGTGACGGGCGAGCTCCGACGCCGCGCGCTGCGGGTCGCGCTCGTCGCGCTCGTCGTGCGGCTCGGCGTCGTCGCGGTCGCCGCCGGGCGCTTCCCGCCCGCGGACGACGGCACATTTTACCAGGAAATTGCCGCGCGGATCGCGCGCGGGCTCGGCTACACCTGGGCTTGGCCCGACGGCAGCGTGACGTTCGCGGCGAACTACCCGGTCGGCTACCCGGCGCTGCTCGGCGTCTTCTACGCGGTGACGGGGCCGCGCGTCGGGGTGGCGATGCTTTTGAATGCCGTGCTCGGCGCGGTCGCGAGCGGTGCCGCGGTCGTGCTCGGCTCCCGCCACGGTGAAGGGCGGAGTGGGGTGCCCGCGGGTCTCGTCGTGGCGTTCGAGCCAGCGCTCGTTTTGTACACGCCGGCGCTCATGACCGAAGCGTTCGCGGGGGAGCTCGTCGTGATCGCGGCTGCCCTCGCGACGGGAGAGAGGGGCCGTCGAGCGCTCTGGCGCATCGCGGCCGGGCTCGTCATGGGGGTGGCGACGTTGGTGCGACCGGAGCTGCTGCTGCTCGCGCCCGTCGTGGGCGCGCTCGCCGAGTGGCGGGCGCCCGAGGCGCGCCGGGCCGTGCTCGCGGCGGCGCTCGTGACGGGGACGGCGCTCGCCGCGTGTGCGCCGTGGACGCTCCGAAACTGCGCGCGGCTCGATCGCTGCGCGTTCGTGAGCGCGAACGCGGGGCAGAATCTCTTGATCGGAACGTCGCCGCTCGGTCGCGGCGGCTGGGTCGGGCTCGACCAGCTGGGCGTTCCCGAAGCGTGTCGGACGGAATGGGGCGAGGGGGGGAAGGATCGCTGCTTCGGTCACGCGGCGCGGGCGATCATCGCGGCCGATCCGCTCGGCTGGCTCGCGCTCGTCCCGGCCAAGCTCGCCGTGACGTTCGACTACGGCACCGCCGCCGCGTACTACCTCGCGAAATCGAACCCCGCGCTCGTGGGCGAAAACGCCAAGAGGCTGATCGGCGCGCTCGAGCTCGTCGGACAGCGCGTCCTGCTCGTGCTCGCGGCGCTCGCGCTCGGGAGCGCCCCGGGCCCGCGCGTCGCGCTCCGGCGCTGGCTCGGTCGTCTTGCTGCCGTGTTCGCGCTCCTGCCGCCGGCGTGGGTCGGGTTCGTCGTGCTCGTCGTGCTCGGGCTGACGTTAGGCAAGAGCCTATGGAAGTGGCCGGCCGCCGCGCTCAGCGTCGGGGCGGTGCTCGCGACGCTGCTCACCCACGCGCTGTTCTTCGGCGCGGGTCGCTACGTGCTCGTGTGCTTGCCGGCGCTCGGCGTGCTGGCCGGTACGGGACCTCTCGCGATGCGGCTCGGCTCTGGGGTCGGGGCCCGGCGCGCCGATTGACACGCCCTGAAAAGCCGAAGATATTCGTAGCTCTCCGAGGAGCTCGAACCCGATGCCTCTCATCGAAACCGAAGAAGCCGCCCGCCGCCTGGCCCGCGCCATCGCGAGCGACGTGTCGCTCTACAACGAAGAGAAGATCGTGCGCGGTCTCGAGAACGACAGCCTGTTCGACGAGCTCGGCGAAGAGATCGAGGAAGGCCGCGCGCTCTACAAGAGCCGCGTTTCGCCGGACCTCTATCACAAGAACTTCTACGACCGCGCCCTGGTGGACATCCTGATCCGCTCCAAGGGGCACGTAAAGAGCAGGATCTGGTAGCGCCGCTCCGCTTCGTCGCCCCACCGGGGACGCGCGAACGGGCGGACAAGGTGCTCGCGCGCCTCGTGCCGGAGGTGTCGCGGGCGGTCGTGCAGCGCTGGATCGAGGCGGGCCGCGTGCTCGTCGACGGAAAGCCGTGCCGTGCGCGCGACACGGTCAAGGGCGGTGCCGTCCTCGACGTGTCGCCGCTCCCTCCCGAGCCGAGCGACGCGGAGCCGGACGCGGGTGTGACCCTCGAGGTCGTGCACGAGGACGAGTCGCTTCTCGTGATCAACAAGCCGGCGGGGCTCGTGGTGCACCCCGCGCGCGGTCACCGCTCGGGCACGTTGGTGAACGGCCTCTTGGCTCGCGAGGGCTTCCTCGCCGCCGGGGCGGACCCGCGTGACGAGCAGGGTCACGTGCGGCCGGGGATCGTGCACCGTATCGACAAGGACACGAGCGGCTTGCTCGTGGTCGCGAAGACGGACCGGGCCCGCGAAGGGCTCAAAACCCAGCTGGCCGCGCACACCATCGAGCGCGTTTACTCGGCGCTCACGCTCGGGGTGCCTGCCTCGACCACCATTCGCACGACCTACGGGCGTGACCGCCGCTCGCGCCTTCGGTTCACTTCTCGCCTGCGCGAAGGAAAGCCGGCCGTGACGCACGTGAAGGTCGTGGAGCGGCTCGCCTCCGGGCGTGCGGCGCTCGTCGAATGTCGGCTCGAGACGGGGCGGACGCACCAAATCCGCGTCCACCTGGCCGAGCAGCAGAAGACGCCGCTCTTCGCGGACGCGCTCTACGGTCGCAAGCCGAGCGAGCCGGAGCTCCTCGCCGTCAGCGACGCGCTCGGCCGCCAGGCGCTGCACGCTCGGGTGCTCGGCTTCGTCCACCCGCAAACGGGGAAGACGTTGCGCTTCGAAGCGCCCTTTCCCAGCGATTTCGCGACAGCGCTCGCGAGCCTGCGCGGGCTCTCCGGCGCGTGAGGGCCTAAAGCGCGGCGCAGCGATTTCGAGCCGAGCTCTAGAGCTTGAGGCGTGAACCGAAGCGCTTGCGGAGGGCCGACGCGCCCTTCTCGCCGAAGTCGTTGCCGAAGACTTCGAGCGAGCGAACCGCGCCGAGGTGGGACGAGGCCGCGAGGGCCTGAGCGCCGGCATCGCCGATGCCGTTGGCGCTCAAGTCGAGTGTCTCGAGCGCACCGAGGCCCGACCCGTCGGCGAGCGCCCGCGCTCCTTCGTCCCCCACGCCGTTGCCGGAGAGGGCGAGCACCTTGAGCGCGCCGAGGCCGCTCGAGCGCGCGAGCGCGGTGGCTCCCGCCGGGCCGATGTCGCAGCCGAGCAAGAAGAGCGAGTGGAGATTGGTCGTGTGCGACGAGCCGGCAAGGGCGCCGGCGCCGTCCGCCGTGATCGGGTTCATGCTGAGATCGAGCGAGCGCACACCGTCGAGCAGGCGAGCAAGCGCGAGCGTGCGCGCACCGGCGGCGCCGATGCCGTTTCCGCTCAGGTTCAGCACCTTGAGACCTGGCAGGCCCGAGCTCGTGCTGAGCACGTCGACGCCCGAGTCGGCGATGTCGTTCCCCCCGAGGTCGAGCTGCCGCAGGCCGCCCAGGTGAGAGGAGCCGGCGAGCGCGCGCACGCCTTCGCTGCCGAGGTCGTTGTCGCTCACGTCGAGCGCGGCGAGTCCCGACACGGCGCTCGACCCGCCGAGCAGCTTGCCGAGGCCGGGGCCGAGACCGCGCGCCGCCAGATTCAAGCGCGCCACGCCCTTGAGCGAGCCGCCCGAGAGGCGCTTGCCGAGCGCGTCGAGCGACGTGGCGTCGGCGAGCTCTTCCGTCTTGCCTTGCGCGCCGGCGAGATCGGCGTCGTTGCCGGCTCCGATGCCGGCGCTCGCGGTCGCGCCCGGTGCGCTCGCCGTTGCAGGCTCGGTGCCGCTTCCCCCCGAGCCTCCACAGCCGAGGACGAGGGCGGCGCTCAAGGCGGCGCTTCCGAAGCCGAGCGACACGGATCGCATGCAGCGCCCGATACTATCAGCTCAGCGTTTCGCCGGGGGTACCGAGTCGCTCGGGAAATCTGACCCGCAGAATGGCGAGCGCCATGAATCCGACCAGGACCGCCCACCACAGCGTGGCGAACCGCACGAGGATCATCGCGGCCGTTGCGTCGCCTTGCGGGACGCCGCCGAGGTGCACGAGCTGCTCCTGGATCATCGTCTCGGCCACGCCGAGGCCTCCCGGCACCGGGATCAGCGCTCCCGCGAGCGTCGCCGTCGAATAGAAGAACACGGCGACACCGAGCGGCGTCGTCGCTTGAAACCCACGCAGCAAGACGAACAGCGCGACGCCCTCGCACGCCCAAGCGACGGTCGAGAGCACGGTCGGCCAGAGGAGCGCAGCGGGTCCCGCCACGACGCGCAAGCTGCCGAGCGCGATGCGCACGCGGGGACCCATGCGCCCGAAGGCGCCGCCGCGTCCCTCCATCCAGCCGACGACCGTGAGCCCCGGCGCTTCCCAGACGATGAGCGCGACCCCCACGGCGACGGCGAGCGTCCCTGCGAGCGCCCAGCCGAGCCCGCCGGCAAACGCGCCGCTGCCCACAACGATGAGCGCGATGACGCCGATGGCGTCCGTCAGGCGCTCCGCGACGACGATCGGCGCCGTGCGCTCGGCCGGCACGTCGTGAGTCCGCGCCAGCACGGCGCTCTTGAACACCTCGCCGACCTTGCCGGGCGTGATCGTGAGCACGAACCCGCTCAGGAACACGAGCAAGCTGTCGAGCCACGCCACGCCGCGCACGCCGAGCCGCGACAGGTAGTACTGCCACTTCGCGAAACGAATCAGGTAGTTGGCACTGGCGAGCGCGAGCGCCAAAGCGAAGGCGCTCGACTCGAAGTGCGCGAGGCTCTCTCGAATCTTGCCGAGCCCCGTGTAGAGCACGAAGGCGCCGTAGACGAAGACGCCGAGCAACATGGCGCCGAGGATGCGCCGCACGAAACGATTCATCGACCGCGGGCTTTGCGTAGGCGAAGGGCGTAGTAAGCGAGCGTGACCACCACGAGCGCGACGGCGAGAGCCACGACGGCCACCCCGGGGGCGGCTATCCCCCCGCGGGCCGGGCCGGGCGGAGGCCGCTCGAGCACGCCGCGCTCCCCGCTCGGGGGCACGGGGGAGCCGAGGAAGACCAGCCGGGCTTCGCGCATCGGGCAGCCTTGTAGTACGAATGCGAGGCCTTGGCAGCTCCCTCCGCGATCGTGACCGGTGACGCCGCGCTCCTCGAGCGCTCGGCCGACGCGTGCCGCCGCATCAAGACGGAGATCGGGCGCGTGGTCGTCGGCCACGAGGAAGTCGTGGACGCCCTGCTCGTCACGCTGCTCGCCCGCGGACACGCGCTCCTGGTCGGCGTTCCGGGCCTTGCCAAGACGCTGCTCGTTGCGAGCATCGCCCAGACGCTCGATCTCGCGTTCGGCCGCGTCCAGTTCACCCCCGATCTCCTGCCTGCCGACATCACGGGCACCGACGTCTTGAGCGACGTCGAAGAGGGCGGGCGCATCCGCCAGCGTATCGGCTTCATGCCGGGGCCCATCTTCAAGAACCTCGTGCTGGCGGACGAGATCAACCGCACGCCGCCGAAGACGCAGGCGGCCCTCCTGCAAGCGATGC
This sequence comes from Polyangiaceae bacterium, assembly GCA_036274215.1. GTDB lineage: Bacteria > Myxococcota_A > Polyangia > Polyangiales > Polyangiaceae > PMG-095. The sequence continues at coordinate 6,470 of DASUGE010000027.1, forward strand.
AGGAACGCTGCGTCACCGTCGGCGGCGTCACGCATCCGTTGCCCGACCCGTTCCAGGTGTTCGCGACCCGCAACCCGATCGAGCAGGAGGGGACGTACCCGCTCCCCGAAGCGCAGCTCGATCGCTTCCTGCTCGAGATCCACGTCGAGTATCCGACGCCGGAGGACGAGCGCGAGATCGCGCGCCGCACCACGTCGGGTCCGGCCGTGGCGCTCTCGCCCGTCGTGCGTCTCGACGAGCTGCGCGACATGGGCCTGCTCGTTCCGCGCGTGCCGGTGACGGACGCGGCGGTGGACCTCGCCGTTCGGCTCGCCCGCCTCTCGCGCCCGCGCGAGGCTTCGGCCCCGCGCGAGGTGACGGATTACGTGCGTTTTGGCGCCGGTCCGCGCGGCAGCCAGGCGCTCGTGCTCGCGGCCAAGTCGCGCGCCGTTTTGCGCGGCGAGCCCGCTGCCGACGTCGAGGACGTGGAAGCGGTCGCGCTGCCGGCGCTACGGCATCGCCTGGTCTTGAGTTACCGTGCGGACGTCGACGGCGTCGCAGCGAGCGACGTCGTTCGCGCGATGCTCAAGCGGGCCGGCGCCTAGGTTCCTCGCGGAACGAGCTCATGGACCAATGAGTCAGGTTTTCAGAACGCCGTTTTCGGGGCCGGGGCCCCGAAAACGAACACAAAGAAAAGCGTCGGAATCACCGCACCGGCGCGAGGCACCCCACGCCCTGGCAGCCGTCGACCCTGCAGCCGGCACCACGCGACAACCCGGGCACGCTTTATCCGGCCGGGAGTCCCCGCTAGGTTTCAAGGGCGATGTTTCGGAAAACGCTCGTGGTCGATGGGTTGACGCCGGTCGGCGCCTACCAGGCTCTGCGCTCCCGCGCGGAAGGCGGCTCGTTCCTGCTCGAA
>DASUGE010000028.1:0-6053 GCA_036274215.1 Polyangiaceae bacterium
GATCGCGTTCCCGAAGACGCAAAAGGGCACGGATCTGATGAGCGACGCGCCGAGCCCCGTGAGCCCGAATCAGCTCGCAGAGCTGCGAATTCGCACGATTACGGACAGCTGAGGCGAATCGCCATCGAGGCCCGCTGGAACACGCGGCCTCATCATTTGCTCAGTCATCCCTCCGAGCGAAACCGATACCAGTGCTGGAATCGCCTGGGGTTTTTGGGGCCGGGGCATCCGAGGAAGGGAGATGTGTGTTATTGTGTGTATTCACTCCGCCATGAGCGACGCGGAAACCATCGATAGTGGCTGGGGCGCAGCCGCTGCGGACGGGGGTATCCCGTCCGGTAGCCTTTGGCAGGTGAACACGCGCGGTCGCAAGGTCATCGCCATGACGGAGCGCGAGCTCGGCGCGGCCTATAAGACCGGCAAGCTCACGGGCCGCAGCCTCGTCTGGGGCGACGGCATGGGAGAGTGGACGCCGCTCGGCGATGTCGCGCAGCTCGCCAAGCTGCTCCGCGACTCGGAGCCTCCGCAGAGCGGCACTCGCCCTCGGCTGGAGGAGCTCACGAGCGGCACGGAGCCTTACGCCGCAAGCGCCGACGTGTCGACGAGCACGGGCGGCCTCGCCGTGTACGAGCGCCCGGTTGCGATGATCGAGTTTCCGGAGGCGATCGAGCCGGCAGAGCCCGCCGATGAACCGACGCCGTCCTTCGCGACGAAGTCTGCGAAGGCGAAGGCCACCGGCAACGCGCCGCTCCCGAGGCTCGCGGGTCGGAAGCCACCGGACATCAGAGCGGTAGAGCGCAAATCGAGCCCGGCGAAAGCGCGTCCGACGCCGCCCCCCTCTGCGGGCGACACGAACGAGGAAGAGCCGGAGACCATCCGCCCGAAGGCGGGCGATCTGAAGGCGGACGATGTTCCGCGGATCCCGCCGGCGCCCGGGGTCCCCTCGATCCGCGAAACGCTTTCGGGGCCAAGCTTCCCCGCGCCGGTGCTCGCGTCGCCGCTCGGTGCTGCGCTGAGCGCCGCCACGCCGCCTGCGTCGTCGCCGACCGCGTCATCCCGGCCCGCTTCCTCACCGTCTGCGACCTCGACGCCGTTGCCCGTAACGACGCGAATGACCTCGACGCCGTTGCCCGCAACGACGCGAACGGCTTCGTCGCCGCTGCCTCCGAAGGCGCGTCCGAAGACGCCCTTCCCCTCGGGACCGTTCGGAGCTCCCGCCCCGCAGCCGGTCGCCGTTTCGGAGCCGTCACGCTCCGTTTCGACGCCGTCAGGCTCCGTTTCGACGCCGTCAGGCTCCGTTTCCGCGCCGTCAGGCTCCGTTTCCGCGCCGTCAGTCTCCGTTTCCGCGCCGTCAGTCTCCGTTTCGACGCCGTCAGTCTCCGTTTCGACGCCGTCAGTCTCCGTTTCCGCGCCGTCAGGCTCCGCTTCCGCGCCGTCAGTCGCCGTTTCCGCGCCGTCAGTCTCCGCGACGGCTGCCGTTCCACCGCCGCCTCCACTCCCGCACGAGCTCGAGCTTTCGGCAGCCGACGTCGCGCCCGCGCCGCCGCCGGCGGCGTTCGTCGATGCGACGGCGCTCGTGAAGCCGCCACGACCGGCGATCGAGTTCTTGCCGCCGATCATCGTGCACGAGAAGGAGGAGGACGACGGCGCCTCCGGCATCTTGGAGCTGCCGTTGCACGGTGCGCTGCAGGAAGCGCCGTTCAGCGAGTCGACGCTCGTGCTCTCGGGACGCAGGCGCGTGCGACGCTGGATCCCGCTGCAAGCGGTGATTGCGCTGTGTGTCGGCGCCGCTTGCTTCGCCTCGGCGCTCACGGCGTTCGTCGTTCGCACGCGTCCCGCACCGGCGCCGCGCGTCGTCGAGAAGATCGTGACGGTGCCCGCCGCGCCGGTCGAGCCGGTCGTGCCTGCACCGGTGAGCACGGAGGCCGCGACTAAAGCCTCCACACCGGACCCGGAGCCCAAGGCCGCGGCGCCCGCCGAGCTGGTGCGCTCGGAGCGCTCGAGCGCGAAGACGGAAGGCACGAAGACGGCGTCGAGCGAGCCCAGCGGAGCCGCGCGTAACAAAGAGACCTGGCGCCAGGATCCGGGCCTCCCGCCAAGCGACGAAGCCAAGCCGCGCCGCGAAGCGCGCGCCGGCTTCCCGACGAGCCCCGGCTTTTAGTTACGGGCGCGGCCTAAGTGCCCGCGAGCAACCGCGGCGACGACGAGCCGGCGCGCGCTTCGAGACGGCGGAGGAGTCGCTCGCCGTCGTCGTCCGAGAGCACGAGGTCGAGGTTCGCCTCGCGCACGAAGCCTTTGCGGACCATGTGCGCGGTGAGCTCGAGCAGCGGCGCGAAGAACCCGGCCGTGTTCAAGAGCCCGATCGGCTTGTCGTGGAAGCCGAGCTGAGCCCACGTCCAAATTTCGAAGAGCTCGTCGAGCGTGCCGAGTCCGCCGGGCATCGCGACGAAGGCGTCGGCGAGGCTCGCCATCTTCGCCTTTCGCTCGTGCATGCTCGGTTGCACGATCAACCGGGTGAGTCGCGAATGCGCGAGCTCGCGCTCGGCGAGGCGCTCCGGAATCACGCCGACGACTTGGCCGCCGGCGGCGAGCGTCGCATCCGCGATCACGCCCATGAGCCCGACGTGACCGCCGCCAAAGACGAGCGCCGTGCCGCGCCGCGCGAGCGTGCGGCCGAACGCGCGCGCCGCGGCTGCAAACGCCGGGTCGTCACCGGTGCTCGAGCCGCAGAACACGCAGACGGTGCCGAGCGGCGGCGCAGCGGCGTCGCTCATCGCTGAATCGCCGCGTTCGGAGCCGGGCGCTCGAGCGCCACCCAGCCGGCGATGCTCGCGCGCTGCCATTGGGCTTCGACGTAGCGCACGAGCGCGGGGGGCAACGGGTCGCCGTTCGCGTGCAGGCGCATGAGCGCGAACGCGAGATCGGCGTCGGCGATCGACCACTCGGCGCCGATGGTGCCGCGCATGGCGACGAGCTCACTCGCGATGGTGACGAGCTTCTCCGCGTCTTTGCGGGCGGCGTCGTCGAGCGGCGTCGTCACGTGCTCGAAGAAGATGCTTTCGGAGGGGCGCGCGCGGCGCAGTCCCGCGAGATCCGTGCGCAGCCAGCCGAGCACCTGGCGAATGCGCGCGCGCCCTTCCGGGTGAACGGGCAAGAGCGCGGGGTGGCCGGGCGGAGGCAGCGTCTCTTCGAGGTACTCGACGATGGCGAGCGATTCGCTCACGCTAAAGCCCTTTGCTTCGAGCGTGGGCACCCGACCCGTGAGCGAAATAGCCTTGAACGACGCCGCGCGTTGCTCGCCCGCGGAGAGATCGAGCAGCCGGAGCTCGAACGGCACGCGCTTCTCGGCGAGCGCCACGAAGGCGGTGAAAACGAAGGGGCTGTCGAGCTTCCGTTCGCCGAACAGCGTGAGTGGACGGTCCGACATCGCCCGCCAAGCTTACAGGGGCCTTGACCCCCGTTCCATCGGCCAGCACCATCGACGGCTCGAGATGAGCGCCCGTATTCTCGTCGTCGACGACAGCCCGACCATCCGGAAGGTCGTGAGCTCGATTCTCGTGGCGCGCGAGTACGAGGCTCTGCTCGCCGAGGACGGCCAGGAGGCCCTCGAGCTGCTCGGTACCGAGAAGGTCGATCTCGTCCTCTTGGACTTCGTGATGCCGCGCATGAACGGTTACCAGTTCTGCCGCGAGCTGCGCGCCAATCAAGAGCTCAAGAACCTGCCCGTCGTGCTGATGAGCGCGAAAGGCGACAAGATCCGCGGGCAGTTCGTCGAGCAGACGGGCGCGATCGACGCGATCACGAAGCCCTTCGACGCGCGCGGCCTCGTCGCGGTCGTCGAGGGCGCGCTCAAGCGCCAGGAGGAGGGGCGCGCGGGCCCCGTGCCGGACGTGGAGTCGATGCCGGCCGACGACGCGAGCCTGCTCGAAGAAATCCGCGCGAGCCGGACGAGCCTGAGCGACGACCCGGCCCTGCGGCGCGTGCAGGCCGCGCAGGAGTTCGCGCTCGCGATCGAGCGCGTCGTGCGGAGCGAGCTCAAGAAGCTCAGAAAGCTGCCTCCCGGCACGGACGATCTCGTGAAGACGGCCATCGAGCGAGCGATTCGGCCGGAGACGATGGCGGCGCTCACGACGCTCTTGCGCGCGCTCTCCTACGGCGAGAACACGCGCGAGGTGCTCGCGGGCGACGTGAGCGTCATCTCCATCGCCGAGGTGCTGCAGCTTCTCGATCTGCAACGGCAATCGGGCGCGCTCAGCGTCTTCACGCGCGACGCCGAGATCACGCTGCACGTTCGCAACGGTCGCGTCGATTACGCGGCGTGGCGTGGGCTCAGCGCGGAGTTCCTGCTCGGTCGCTACCTCGTCGAGGGCGGGCTCGCCAAGGATCAGCTGGCAAAGGTGCTCGAGAATCGACCGGCGGGAAAGCTCCTCGGCGAGGCGCTCGTCGAGCTCGGGTTCGTGACGCCCGAGGCGGCGCGCCGGGCGCTGCAGCGTCAGACGTCCGAGCTCGTGTACGAGGTCGTGCGCTGGAAGAGCGGTCGCTTCGCGTTCGCGGTCGGCGCCGAGCACGCGACGGCGGCCAAGGCAGCGCTCGCCCTCGAGACGAGCTCGCTCGTGATGGAGGGCTTTCGGCGCGTCGACGAGTGGCGCCTCATCGAGGGCAGCTTCGACTTCGACGACGTGCTCTATCCCGATCAGGGCGCGATCGAGCGGCTCGACAGCGAGACGAACCTCACGAAAGAGGAGCGCAACGTGCTCGCCGCGATCGACAGCGAGAAGACGATCCGCGAGCTCGTCGGCCAGATGCCGCAGAGCTCGTTCGAGGTGTGCAAGATCCTCTACCAGCTCTTGAATTCACGGCTCGTGCGCCGAAAGACGCCGGCATGAGCGAGCGGGCGGGCCTCCTCGTGCGTGCGGGCGGCGAGCTCGGCTTCGTCCCCGCCACGATGGCGCGCTCGATCGTTCCTTTGCCGCCGATGTCGCCGGTCGCGAACACGCCGCTGCAGATGGCGCTCGTGAGCGGGCGCGTGACGCCGGTCGTGGCGCTCGGGAGCCCTTCGTCCGTGCTCGTCGTGTGCGACGTCGACGAGGAGCAGATCGGCTTTTCGGGCCTCGAGGTGAGCGCCGTCGGCTCGTACGAAGCGACCGAGCGCGGCGTGCTCGTCGACGGTCGCGCCGTGCCCGAGCTCGACCTGTTGGGCGCGCTGCGCAGCATGGAGCCGGCGCTCGAGCCGCAGCTCGGAGAGGCGCCGTGACGGAGCCGCTCGACGAGGCGGCGTTGCTCGAGGCGATCGAGCGCGCGGGGCGCGTCATCGAGCAGGCGGAGTCGGCCCTCGCCGCGGCGCGCAGCGGGGCGGCGCGCGGGCAAACAGAGCTCGAGTCGGTGAGTGACGCCGCACGCGGCCTCTCGGGGCGCGGGCGCGAGGTGCGCGCGAGCCTGCAGCTCGTCTACGAGTCGCTCGAGCGCGCCAAGCTGAGCTCGCTGAACGCGGGGCTCGAGGCGGGGCGCCTGAGCGAGCCGGCGGGCAAGATCGTGATGCAGCTCGCCGGCGATCTGCGCGCCCTCGTCGCGGGCGGGCTCGAAGCGCTCGAGGCGCACGCGACGCTGCTCGGCGAGAGCGATCGCGAGCGCGAGCGCTGGCTCGACGGGGTCGTGACGGCGCGCGAGACGCTGGCCGGAATTATCGCCGATCTGGGCGTTTTGAGCCGGCATCGCCAGGAGATGCTGGGCGCGCTCGGGAGCCTCGAGCGCGCCGTGAGTCCCTTGCTCGGCGCCGACCCCCAGACGGCTCGGCGCCTCGCGGAGCTGTCCGAGCAGGCGAAGGCTCTGGCGGCGACGGCCGCTCTGCTCACGAAGCAAGGCGTCGACGAGCGCGTGCGCCAGGCGCTCGCGCCGCTCTTCGAAGCGCTCGGACCGCGGGCGGGATCCGGCTCGTGAGCGGGCGCGACGCGGAGCTCGATCGCCTCCTCGTGGGGGAGATCGAGCGACGCCTGCCGATCTTGCTGCAGCCGAACGCGTCCGCGATGGATCTGCGCGCGGCGCTGCATTCGCTC
>DASUGE010000029.1:0-9676 GCA_036274215.1 Polyangiaceae bacterium
AGTACCAGGTTTTCACGAGATCCGTGGATCGGTTGTAGGACGTGCAGGGCGAAGTCAGGTCGGTCTTGGCCGAATACGCGCCGTTCGAAGTGAAGACGACGAGCCCGAAATTGTAGCCCACCGTCACCTGGCTCACCGTGACATTGCCTGAACTGGAGGATGCTTTCGCCCGCGAGGCGACGGCTCCCAGCGCGAGCGCCGCCAACACACCGACGAGGACGAGAAAGCGACGCTTGTTCTTCGTGACGTGATTCATTGTTGTTGGTTCCTTGGCGAATTCATCGGGTCAATGCCGCGCGGAACGACGACCCGGTCGAGCGAGCGACAGAGTGGCTGGTTCGGTGCTGCTGCGCGCCACACTATGCCCGCCACGCGCGAAGTCGTATTTCGGCCTCGTTCAGCTGCACCGTTCAGCCGCCCCATTTTTCCAAATATCTGCCGTAGCTCTCGAACCACTCCTGCGTGCCGAAGCGGCCGCGGCTCTGGTGCGTGATGCAGATCGGCCACGTTCCGAGCCGAAGTCCTTTTGCGCGTGCGGTGCGGCAGAAGTCGATGTCGTAGAAGTGGAAGTCGAAGCGGGGATCGAAGCGCACGTCGTGGTCGCGCAGCGTGTCGCGCTTCGCGGCGAGCAAAACGCCGTCCATCACCTCGCACTCGGCGGGGACGGCGCCCCACGTGGATACGGGTCCGAACGGCTGCTTGCCGTGCGCGACCGAGCCGCTCAGGTGCTCGCGCTCTTCCGACGTCAGCTTGGGGTCGACGATGGCCCACGACGGCTGGCCCGGGTGACGACGGCGATTGCCGGCGACGCCGATGACGTCGAAGCGCTCCACGCCCTCGAGCACGCGGTCCGCGAGGAAGTAGTCGTCGAGCCAGACGTCGTCGTGCACGAAGAGGACGTGCGCGGCGCAGTCGGGCGCGTCGAGGCGCTCGTTGTACACCTCGGGCAGGCCTCGTCGGTTCTCGAAGCTCGGGTGCGCTTTCAAGCGTGAGTCGCCCTTCAGGCGAGCGAGGGAAAGTCCAAGCGCCGATTGGCACCAGAAATCCGGCTCCGAAAGCCTTGTCGCCGTGACGACGTCGATCATCGATGCACCCACCGCTGCTCGTCCCAGCCCCGAGGCTAGCCTACGTTAAGAAGGGTAAGGTACCCGGTTTTTGGTGAAGGAGCCGCCGACGAGGAGGGCGGGCCACGGCACAGAAGCACAAGCGAATGCGTCGACTCTACCACGACGCGAGCGCACTCTTCGTCTGATCGGTGCGTCACGCCGCGCGCTGTTCCGGGCGCGGCAGCACGACGAGCTCGATCTCTCGCGACCCGCGCGCGAGCGTGAGCGCGAGCTCGGCTCCGCCGGTGAGCACGAGGGTGCGCACGAGCTCGTCGACGCTGCCCACCGGCTTGCCGTTCGCGCGCAGGATCAAGTCGCCGTGAGGAGCATCGCGACGACCCAGCTCATCGCGGCGTCCGTCTGCACGCCACCCGCACGACCTGCTCGATGGCGTCCGAAAGGTCCGCGAGCGCGGTCATCGCGCCACCGGCCGGAGCACGAGCGTCGTCTCCGTTCCCGCACGATGGAGCTCGAGGTTGGTCTCGGCGTCGATCCTGCTCTCATCGAGCAACGCCTGAAGCTCCTCGACGCGCTCCACCTTCGTCCCGCCGACGGCGAGCACGATGTCGCCGACGAGCACCCCGGCTTGCTCGGCGGGGCCATTTTCCGCGAGGCCGAGCACGATCAGGCCCTGGCGCGGTCCGAGGCGAGCCGCCACCTTCGCCGGTAGGTCGACGCGCTGCAAGGCGACTCCGAGTTTGGCGCGTCGAACGCGACCGTGCTCGCTGATGGCCTTCACGACCGAGGCCAGAGCCGCGACGGGTAGCGTCACGAGCGACCCGCGTCCGGGACCGACTGCGTTGATGCCGACGAGCGCGCCGCTCGCGTCCACGAGCGCGCTTCCCGAGAGCTCCGGAGTCGGCGCGATATCCGTCTCGAAGTAGCGCGAGAGTCGCAACCCGCCCGAGAGGTGCCAGGCGCCTCCGACTCGGCTCACGATCCCGAGGCGCGCGCGGGTGCCGCGGGAGCTCTGCGACACGGCGACCACGAGGTTTCCCGCCCGGAGCTCGGCGTCGTCGGCATGCCGTAGCGGCGTGAGCGCCCGCTCGACGCGCAGCACTGCGAGGTCACTCGCCGGATCGGCCCCCACGAACGTCGCCGTGACGCGCTCCCCGGCGAGGCTCACTTCGAGCGGGGCGTCGGACTCGATGGCTCGCGCGGTCGTGACGACGTGGTGCTCGTCGAAGACGATGCCGGTCGTCGTCGAGCAGGAGCCTTGATGGACGGGAACAACGCCGGTTTCCGCGCGAGCGACGGTATCGCGGAGGGCGTTCGAGAGATCGGTCATGGGGTTCACGGGGATTCCTTTCGAGGCGCCCTAGGGGAAACCTCGACGTTGAAAATAGGAACCGAGCCCCGGCCGCGAAACTCGTCGATCGGCGAAAAATGGCCTGCTCGATCGGCTAGGTTCTTTACAGGGCTGGATGCGGTCTTAAGGTGTGGGGATGTTAGGACTCCTCTTGGGCGCTGCCGTGCTCGCCGATTCGGCGATCGTTCGGCGCGGCCTGGCGGAGATCCTCAACGGTACGGGCGAAGTCCGCGTCGTAGCCAGCGCGCCGCTCGCCGAGGCCTCGCGCCTCGAGCCCGAGGGCGTCGACGTGCTCGTGGAGGACGTGCCCGACCAGGCGAGCGTCGAGCTCTTGCTTTCACAGCTTCCCGCGAAGGTTCCCGCGCTCGTGCTCGTGTCGGAAGCGGACCATGCGCGCACTCTCGTGCGCGGGGGAGTCCACGGTGCCCTCGCGCGCGAAGCGTCGAGCGAGCAGGTTCTAGCGGCCTCGGTAGCGGTGGCGTCCGGGCTCCACGTCTTCGACACGGAAACGTTCGCGGCGGTGTCGTCGCCTCGCGCTCCCGCGGGCGCGCCGCCGGTCTTGACGCCTCGCGAGCACCAAGTGCTCGAGCTCGTCGCGTCGGGTTGGTCGAACCGCGCCATTGCCGAGGAGCTCGCCGTGAGCGAGCACACCGTGAAGTTTCACGTCCGCTCGCTGCTCGACAAGCTCGGCGCCGATACGCGCGCCGACGCCGTCGCGCGGGCCGCTCGGCGCGGCATTCTCACGCTTTGAGCCTCGTGCTTGACGCTGCCTACGCGTCGAACGCGAACGGCCCCAGCGCGCTCCGCACACTGCGCGGGATTTCGTGGCGGCCGTCGAAGGGGCGAAAATCCACCGCGACCCCGCGCTGCTCGAGCATGGCGACGGCGCGCTCGGCGTTCTCGAAAGGGACGATGGGGTCGCTCCGCCCGTGCGTTACGAGCAGGCGACGGGTCTTGCCGCAGCCGTCGTGCAGCGCCGGGAGCGAGTCGATGAGCAGCGCGCCCGAGAGCGCGGCGACGCGATCGACCCGCGGGTCGCATTGGAGCGCAACGTCGAGCGCCAGCATCGCACCCTGCGAGAAGCCCGCGAGCGTGAGCAGCGGAGGGGCGAAACGCTCGTGGATGTTCCGGAGGAGAGCTTGCACGGCGCGTCGAGCGCTGGTGATCGCCGGGAACGGCTGAAAATCGGGCGCGACGACGTCGTCGCGGCGACGCGAGCGGCGCCGCGCTCGTCGTCACGCGTGGGCCGGGCCGCGAGCTTCGACACGCCGGGAGGGCGGCCGCCGCGAGCGTGTGCAGCAGGATTTGGCGTCGCGAAAGCGTCACTGCGTGCCGCGGACCGGATAGCCTCGGGCGCCGGAGAAGGTCAAGCCGCGGGGAACAGCCGGCGTGCCGATCTGTGCCAAAATATCGTGGCACGAAGGCTGCTTTGCACTGACGTGCTCCCATGGCTTATCGCTCGCAGTGGCTGTGCTCGGTGCCCGTTTTCTCGGCCTTAGTCGCGCTCGGTTGCGGCGCGTCCAGCCGGCACGGTGACCATGCCAGCGACGGGCACGGCGCCGGAAACACGAGCGCGGCGGGCGTCGGCGGCGGCGGCACAGGGGGTTCCGCGCCGAGCACCGGCGGGATGGGGGGTGTTGCGCCGAACGCCGCGGGGGCCGCGCCGGACGCTGGGGGTGCTGCGCCGGACGCCGGGGGTGCCGGCGGCGCACCACCGAGCGCGAGCGGTGCCGGAGGCGCCACTGCAGGCAGCGCGCCGATGCTGGACTGCACGTTCGAGGTTAGAAGCCCGCTCGCCGAGGCGTCGCCGCCCTCGACTGTCGAGACCGATCTCGAAATCACGTGCAACGACTCCGAGTTCGGTGGCTTCGGTCTCCGCGTCGGTGCGGGCCCCGACACGACCTATCTCGCGGCGACGAGCAGCAGCATGGCTTGGGTGGGGGAAGTGGGCGCCGCCTCGTTCGTACGGCATTCCCTGCCGACACCGGCCTTCGCGCGCAAGGTGCTCGAGCTCGCTCTGACGCCGGAAGGCGTGCCAAACGTTGCGATCGCGGGCAGCGGCGCCGTGGTCCTCGCGATGCTCGAGAGCGACGGGTTTTTCGTGACCGAGCCGGTGATCGCGTACGACGCCTACGGCAAAACGCCCATCGATCTCGCGGTCGATGACCAAGGTCGCGCCGCGATGGGGATTGCCCACGGAGGAGCGGACGGCAGCTACAGCTGGGTGACGCGGCTCTCGGAGGGCAACTGGCAGCTCGAAGCCCTTCTCCCTGCACGCCGCTCGTCGTGGGTGCGGTTCGCCCTCGACCAAGCCGGTGCACCCGTGAGCTTCTGGAACGACGGCGGGCAGACGTCCGTGGGCGCCACGGGCGCGCAGCGTGTGCTCGATCCGACGGGGGCGCGGTACGTTCCAGTCCCGTATCAAGCGGGCGGGCAGGGGCCGCTGTACGCCATCGTGACGCAAAGCGATGACGCAGTCAGCGCAATCTGGCCCGACGGAGACACGAACGTGACGTGGCCGCTACCCAACACCGCTCGATTCGCGTCGTCGTGCGCTCTGCCGGACAGCTTCACGACTCCCTGCATGGCGAGCACCTGCCATGATGACGCGGCGGGGGTCGTGCCGTCGGCGTTTGCCGTGGATCGCGCCACGGATGGCGGCTTCTTCATCGCTTACGTGTGGCGGCGAAGGGATCGGGACGTGACCTTCGAGCCGGGCGAGTGCGCCACCGAGACGGGTTGTCGCTGCTCGCTCCAGGTGGACCGCGACGCTTCGCAGGACGAGCTGCACGTCGTGCACCTGGGGGAAGACGGCTCGGTGCGCGGGGTGCTCGTGCTCGAGATCGATGAATACCGAGAGCCCCTCGGCGACGGAACTCAGATGGTCGAGCGGGCGCTCGATCTCGATATCCAAGAAAACGCGCTCGCCCTCGGGGTGCTGACGGTGAGCGGTATGCGTGTCGTGCGGGTGAGCCTCGGCGACGCGACTCACTGATTGGCCACGCCGGCGACGTAAAGCTCCACGCGCCCCCGCATTTGCGAAAGCCGGAAGCGCGGTGGCACGTTGACCTTCGGATGGCAGCGCCGCTCGACCGCGGCAAACGACGCGGTGGCGAGCGCAGCGTGCGGGCCGTCGGGGAGCGGCTCGGCGGGCGGCGCTGGTCCGGCGTTCACGACCGGCAGCCGTAAATCCGACAAGCGATAGACTCCGGTCGGGTAAGGCGGGCCGCACGAAAGGACGACCACGCGCGCGTCGTCGTGGGTCGCCGGAGGTGGATCCTTCGGCACGCGGGCGAGCGTGTAGCCGGAGATGACCTCGGGATCCTCCGCGTAGTGGAGGGCATAGTCGAGGAAGGCGAAATCGCTCGCGAGGCTGTCGCGACCGAGGGCTGTGTTCGTCCAGAGCAAATGCGTGACGTGCAGCGCGCTGAGCTCGCGATGGATGCGCTCGGGCGTGCGGAGCACGCCGTAGCTGAAGCGACTCTCGTGCACGTCCGTGACCCAGCGCCGGTCGAGGCCGAGGATCGTGACCAAGTCGTGCGCCAAGATGACGGCGTCTTCGGGCGTGGCTTCGCCGATCGTGCCGAGCGGCTCGTACGGCACGAGGCGCCGCGGCTTTTGCTCGAATCCCGAGGCGAGGAAGGCTTCGGCGACCCGCACGGGCGAATCGTCGAGCAGGTTGTGCGTGCGCAGGAAGGGCACGTCGCCGCCCCAGACGAGCTGCAACGCGACGAGTCCGAGCAGCGGTCCCCGCGCGAGCCAGCCGTATTCCCAGACACGCGCCAAGCACGCGGCCGTGACGGCCGCCATCCACGGCAAGAGCACCTGAAGGTAGCGATCGGCGTGGTGCAGGAGATGCCAGAGCAACAGGGACAGCATCACGCACGCATGCGCCGCGACGAGCCGCGCCGGGCGCTTCACGAACAGGAGACAAGGCAGCGTCAGCGTGAAGAGGGACCCGAAGATGGGCACGTCGCGGTGAAAGACGAACCAGTCGTTCGGGATGAACGAGAACGTCAGCGTCGCTTTCAGCGCTTCCAGAAAATCGTTCGAGGCCAGCGATTGCCCTTGCATCAGCGTCTGCATGGCGGCGATCGGGCCGGGTGCATCCGGGTTCCAAGGTCGCGAAGGGAAGTGCTCGTGCAGGAAGGGATAGAGCGGGTCCCGGAACCAAACCAGGTTTCTGAGCCACACCGGTGCCGTGACCAGCAAGCAGGCGCCTACGGCCGTGGCGAGCCCGACGAAAGCGCCGGGACGGCGCCGGATCGAGAGCCACACACCGCGCCCGCCGACCAACACGAGCAGCGGGACGACGACACACCAAGCCGTGAACTTGGTGAGGGCGAGCCCGCCGGCGCAGGCAGCGAAGACGACCGCGCTTCGTGGCGAAAGCTCGCGCAGGCAACGGAGCGCTGCGAGCGCCGCGGGGATCGCGAAGAAGGCCGCGACGTGATCGGCGCCGACGTGAAGGTTACCGTCGTAGAGGTAGATGCACGGAAATGTGAGGAGCACGAGCGCGCTCACGGGGTGGCGCAGCCGCGGAGCAAGGCGCCGCGCCAGCACCGGAACTTGCGCGAGCGTCGCGAGGAAGAGGACGAATTCGATGTGGGCGCAGGCTTCCAAGCGGTCGAAGAGCAGCACGCGCGGCGTGAGGAACGCCCACGTGTAGAGGTAGCTCGCGAGCTGCGGATTCGCTTGCTGCCAAAAGCCTTCCTCGAAGCGGCCCGTGGAGCCCGTGAGCGCATAGCGCTGCGCGATCGGCAGGTGATACCAGCGCTCGTCGAACCCAAAGGCCTCCGGCGTGAGCAGCTGAACGTAAATGAGCCACAGCGCGACCGCCGCGAGCGCCCACGCGCAGAGCTGCCACGCCGCGACACGGAGCTCGACTCGCCGCAGGAGTCGGACGAAGCGCGGGAGGTCACGCGCGGCACGGCTCCACCCCACGGCGACGAGGATCGCCGGAATCGCATAGAAGCTCCCGGCCCAGAGCCCGCCCACGAGCCCGATGAAGAAGACCAACAGGCCGAACGTGAGCACGCCCACGGCCGTCGCCACGGTGAGCTCCTCACGCTTCGAGAAGCGGGCACCGCCGAGGTACTCGAGCAGGCCGTACCCACCCACGAAGCTCGAGCCGAGCAACACCAGCGCGAGCACCCACGCGAGCGCGTAGTGGAAAAAGAGCCACTCACCGAGCGGCTCGTGCGCATTGACGACCGAGCCGAAGAACAGGAACCCGGCGAGGAGAACGCCCCCGAGCCCGAGCGCACGGGCATTCTCCCCGCGTCGCACCCACTTCATGCCTGGAGACTAACCTAGAGCGCGTCTCCTAACTCCCCCTCCGGAAGCGGCCCGAGCAGGTCGATGTGGTGCTTCCGGCTGAGCGCCTCGAGGCGCGGGAAGTCCGGGGGGGCGTTCGGCGGATATTCGGGACGGGGGGCGGGGACGCCGTAGTCGCGGGTGAACTCGACGAAGCCTTCGGGCCGGCAGATCACGAGCATGCGAAGCGGCGTTTCCGTACGGAACCCGTGCGCGAGGCCGCGGGGAAGGTGCACGCAAGAGCCGGGGCGACCGCGCACGGTCCGGCCTCCCTCGAGGAAGACGGTGAGCTCGCCCTCGAGCACGACCATGGTCTCGTCGTCGTCCTGATGGCGATGAAAGGGCGTGCGGGCGCCGGCCGGGAGGGCGGCCTCGATGACGCCCCACGGGGCTTCGGCGCCTCGCAGCTTGACCGTGACGAGGTGGTCGAGAAACCAGAGGTGCTCTCCGGTGCCGGGCTCGAGAGCCACGACGGAGGGGGTGATTTCGAGGGCAGGGCGGGACTGAAACGCGGGATGGGCTTGGACGGTCATGATGAGCTCCTTGTTGGCGGCCCTTGAAACCAGCGGGCTCGCCGAGACCTACGAATAGCTGGACTATTCGTGGACCGTTAGGTCTGTTATTGGCGATCTATGGTCCAAAAACAGACCACACTCGGCTGGGACGATCTGCGCGTCGCGCTGCACGTGGCGCGCGCGGGGTCCATGCGGAAAGCGGCGCGGACGCTGGGCGTGAGTCACTCGACGGTGCTGCGTCGCATCGCGGAGCTCGAGCAGGCGGCCCGGGCGCGGCTCTTCGAGCGCAAGGACGATCGCTACGAGCTCACGAGCGCGGGTCAGGATGCCGTCGAGACGGCGCGCGAGCTCGAGGAGGTCGTGACGGGTCTCGAGCGGCGCGTCGACGGGCTCGACCTTCGCCTGTCGGGGCCGATCCGCGTCACGCTGCCGGATCCGCTCTTGCCGGCGTTGCTCCCGCACGTGCGCGCGTTCGGCTCTGCGTATCCGGAAATCGAGGTGACGCTCGCCGTGGGCGTCGGCTACCTCGATCTCGCGCAGCGCGAGGCGGACGTGGCGCTACGCATTGCCGCGGAGCCGCCACCGGACCTGGTGGGGCGGCGCGTGGCGCTCGTCGCGGCAGCCATTTACGGCTCGGAGCGCTACCTCGCCGGACGCTCGACGAAGGACCTTTCGCGGCTCGACTGGGTGGGTTGGCAGGCGGGCTCGACGATGGCGTTCGCGCGCTGGATGGCGGAGCAGGCGCCGAAGGCGCGCGTCGCGGTGCGTGTCGACAGCTCCTGGGCGCTGCGCGACGCGGTCGATGCCGATCTCGGCGTCGCGCTCCTGCCGTGCTCGCTCGGTGACGTGAAGCCGAGCTGGCGACGGGTGCGGCTCGTGCCCGAAATGCGGGCTCCGCTCTGGGTGCTCACGCACCGCGATCTGCGTGCGACGGCACGGGTGCGCGTGCTGCGCGATTTCTTGTTCGAGGCGATTTCGCGCGAGCGCGCGCTCTACGAAGGGCGAAGTCGCGGGACGCGAGGCTAGCGTTGCGCGCTGTCGCGCTCGTGCTCGATGGGGTGACCCATGGGGTGGCCCATGCGACGCTGCGGGACGCGGTGACCATTTCCCTTGGGGGTGCTCTTCGGCCCGTACGGATGGTAGCGGTGGCCCGGCGGCGTCGGCGGCGGCCGCATCGCGTGGCCCGGGGGACCGCACTCCGCATGGTGCCGGTGCGTCATCATGACGCGTGGTGGGGGCGGAGGCGGATACCGGTCGACGTAGATGACCTGGGGCGGGGGAGCCGAAGCGCAGCCGCCGAGCGCCGCTCCCGCAGCAAGAAGCACCAAAAAAGCTCGAGCCATACGGCGTGCTACGCGCGGCGGAGCGGGAACCTTCCTGCTCGCGCCGCGCGCGCGCCGCGGGTCCTCGGGTCTGTTCGCTTCAGGGGT
>DASUGE010000030.1:0-16098 GCA_036274215.1 Polyangiaceae bacterium
GGGCCGATGACCGCGAAGATGTCGTTCCGGTCCACGTCGAACGAGATGCCGTGCAACACCTCTTGCGTGCCGTACGTGAGCTTGAGGTCGCGCACCTGGATCTTCGGCGGCGCGAGCGGGCGGACGGGCGGCGGCGTGACCGACTCGAACATCACCATTTTTTCCGACTGCGGAGCTTGACCCTGAGGGCGATGGCGACGGCGTTCACGACCAGCACCGTCCCGAGCAGCGTGACCGCGGTGGCGTACGGCAGCGCTTTCGGCGCGTCCGTCACCTGCGTCGTGATCGTGAACAGGTGCATCGAGAGCGCCATGCACTGATCGTAGAGGCCGTATGCGAAGGGGTCGCCTGCCTCGATACGCTTGAAGAACACGGCGCCCGTGAACATGATCGGCGCGGTCTCTCCGGCCGTGCGCGACACCTGCAGGATCACGCCCGTCAAGATGCCGCTGATCGAGTTCGGCAACACGATGCCGCGGATCGTCTGCCAGCGCGTGGCGCCGACGTTCCAGCACGCCTCACGGAACGACATCGGTACGGAGGCGAGCGCCTCCTTCGTGCTCGCGATGATGACGGGCAACGTCATGATCGCGAGCGTGAGCGACGCGGCGAGGATCGAGCGCCCGATGCCCGCGAACAGCACGAATGCGCCGAGGCCGAACAGCGCGTGCACGATGCTCGGCACGCCCGCGAGGTTCACGACCGCGAGGTTGATGATGCGCGTGAGCCAACCCTGCTTCGCGTACTCGTTGAGGTACACGGCGGCGAGGACGCCCACGGGCGCCGCAATCACGAGCGACGTGCTGACGAGGTAAATCGTGCCGAGCAGGGCCGACCAGACCCCGCCTTTGCGCATGCCGTTCGTCGGGTTCTGCGTGAAGAAATCCCACGACAGGAGCGGCCAAGCCTGCACCACCAGGTAGCCGATGATGGCGAGCAGCGGCAGCACCATGGCGAAAGCCATCGCGCCGAGCACGACGCGGGCGATCGCTTCCTGGCGGTGCTTGCTGCGAATCAGCGGCGTTTCGGCGAAGGTGGCGGCCATGGTCGTCTCGCGCGCTTCAGCGCTTTCGCCCCTTGACGATCAGGTCCGCAATCAGGTTCACCGCGAACGTGATCGTGAACAGCAGGATGCCGATCACGAACAGCACCTGATAGTGCGCGGAGCCGACGGACGCCTCGCCGAGCTCCGCCGCGATGGTCGCCGTCAGCGTGCGCACCGGGTCGAACGGGCTCTTCGGAATGTTCACGGCGTGGCCGGTCGCCATCAGCACGGCCATCGTCTCGCCGACGGCGCGCCCGACGCCGAGCAGCACCGCCGCGAGCAGGCCGTTCTTGGCCGCCGGGAGCAGCACGCGGTGCACCGTCTGCCAGCGGGTGGCGCCCATCGCGAGCGAGGCCTCGCGGTACGAATCCGGTACCGCCTTGAGCGCGTCCTCCCCGATGCTGACCATGATGGGCACGCTCATGAGCGCGAGGAGCACTGCGCCGTTCAGCACGTTGAGCCCGACGGGGACCTGGAAGAGCTCTTGGATCAGCGGGTTCATCACGGAGATCCCGATGAACCCCCACACGACCGAGGGGATCGCGGCGAGCAGCTCGATCACGATCTTCAGCGTTTCCCGCACGCGCTGGCTGCAAAACTCCGAGACGAAGACGGCCGCGCCGAGGCCGAAGGGCACCGCGATCAGCATCGCGAGCCCCGTCACGCTGAACGTGCCCGCGATCAGCGCGAGCACGCCGTAGCGAACGTTCGCGACCGACGTCGGGTACCACTCCGTAGAGAAGAAGAACTGTACGAGGTTCAGGCCGCCGAACAGGAAGCCGACTCCTTCGCGGAGCACGAAGAAGAAGATCCCGAAGACGAACAAGATGGCGCTGATGCCGCACAGGCGAATCACCCACTCGAGAACCATCTCCGCCGCCACGGCGAAGCGGCCACGCCGCGGGCCGCCCGGGCTGCCCCTCGAGGCGGAGACCGGCCTGGTGCTCACGACGGGTGCCGGAGGTAGGTTCATCGCCTGTTCGCCCATTGCGCTCCGTTGCTACTTCGGTAGCGGCACGTAACCCGTCTCTTGGACGATCTTCTGGCCGGCGTCCGACATGGCCCAGTCGAGGTACTTTTTCACCTGGGGCGAAGGCGTACCCGGCGTGTACATGAAGAGCGGGCGCGAGATCGGGTAGCTCTTGTCCTGAACGGAGGCGATGCTCGGGAGCACGGCGGGCTCGCCTTTCACCTTGGAAACCTTGAGGATCTTCACTTCCGGCGTCGCGTAGCCGAGACCGCTGTAGCCGATGGCGCCCGGGGTCTTCGCCACCTGCTCGACGACGTCCTTCGAGCCGTTCATGTCGAGCGAGCCGGACTTGAAGTCTTTCCTCTTACCGACCACCGTCTCGCGGAAATATTGGTAGGAGCCGGAGTTGTTCTGGCGGCTCACGCGGATGATGTCGTCGCTCTTCGCGCCCGGGATGCTCTTCACGCCGAGCTCCGACCACTTCGTGACCTTGCCGCCCTCGCGGTAGATCTCGCCGAGCTCTTCCATCGAAATAGACTCGAGCGGGTTCGACTTGTGCACGTAAATAGCGAGCCCGTCGAAGCCGACGACGAACTCGCTCGGCATCCCACCGCTGGCCGCCTTGGCCTTCTCGATCTCCTCCGGCTCCATCTTGCGGCTCGCATTGGCGATGTCCGCCGTCTTGTTGATGAGGGCTGCGATGCCCACGCCGGAGCCGCCGCCCGAGACCTCGATCGAGAGGTGGGGCTCCACCTTGGCGTATTCTTCGGCCCAGGCTTGGGCGAGGTTCACCATCGTGTCCGAGCCGATGTTCTGAATCGCGTGCTTCTTCGTCGCGGCGCCTTCGGAGCCGGCGTCCGCCTTCTTTCTGCAGCCGGTGCCGAGTCCCAGGCAAAGCCCAGCGAGCGCTCCGAGCGCGAGCGCCTGCGTGAGGGCGCGGCGGGTGCGAAGCCAGGTCTGGGAGGGTCGGTGCATCGAGGTTTCCTTGTTGCTGCGCGCTGGGTCAGCCGTCGCCGAGGACGGCCTCGACGAGGTCGTTCACGTGGGCCTTCAGGAACTCGAAGGCCTCCGCGTAGGCGGCCTGAACCTCTTCGGGCGTGCCCTGCACGACGGAGGGATCGGAGATGCTCCAATCGAGGCAGACGGCTTTCGTCGGAGGCGGAGGAAACACGCGCTGCGCCGCCTTCGCGAGCGAGACCATCACCTGGTAGTGGTCGAAGTACGGCACCTGGTCGATCGATTTGGACGTGTGATGCGAGACGTCCATCCCGCGCTCGCCCAGGAAGGTGATCGTGCGCGGATCGATGGGCTGGCGGTCGAGACCCGCGCTCGTGAACACGAACTTCGGCTGGCGCAGCGACGCACCGATCGCCTCGGCCATCTGGCTGCGGCAGTGGTTGTGCTCGTCGATGAACAGCACGCGAATCACCTCGCTGCCCGAGTGCTTCACGTACTCGCCCGTGCACATGTAGAGCGTTTCCTGGCAGATGCTCTTCGCTTGATCGGCGACGCGCTCGAGCCGGTTCACGATCGTCATGAGCGGCGAGACGGCCTTGAGCGGGATCTTCTGACTCTGGCTCTGCTCGATGATCTCGGCGTTGAGCGCGTGGCGCAGCCGGTCGACGCGCTCCTCGGCCTCCATCGTCTTGCGGGCGAGCGCCGTGTCCTGGGCGAGGAACGCCTCGACCGCGCCGTGAAACATCGGGATCGAGAGGTCGGCGATCTCGCGGTAGCGCTCGATGGGGAGCGTCACGTCCATCGCCGACAGCGCGAGGATCTGCCGCGCGATGCTCTCGGCGTAGTCGCCGACGCGCTCGAGCTCGGAGTTGATCTTGATCGTGACGTACGCGAAGCGGAGCGTTCCGGCGACCGGCTGCTGGCGAACGATGAACTCCAGGCACAACCTGTCGATCTCTTTTTCGAGCTCGTCGATGCGCTGGTCACGGATGATGACCGAGTAGGCGAGCTGCCGGTTCTTGTCGGCGAGCGCGGCGAGGCAGCCCTCGAGCGCCATGCCGCAGAGTCCCGCCATCTCTCGCACCTTGCGGCGGATCCGATCGGCGTCGCGTTGAAGGGTCTCCTCGAAATGCGTCATGGGAGGCTCTATTTGCCGGCGGGCCCCTAATTCACCGATCGAGCGGTGACAGTAAAGTGACAAGGTGGTTACGCGTCGGGAGAACCTGTGGACGACGTAGAGAGCGGGCGCTAACCCCGCGTTGTTGTTCTAGTTAGAGCGGAATGCAAAGACACGGTCAGGGGCGTCCCGCGCCTTAGAGCCAGCCGGCCTCGCGATAGAACGCCATCGTGCGGTGCACGCCGTCCTCGAAGCTCACCTCGGGGGTGAACCCGAGATCGCGGCGGGCGCGCGTGCTGTCACAGACCCATTGCTCGAAGAGCTCGTTCAGCTTGTCGCGCGTCAGCATGACCGCGCGGTTCGTCGCGCGGCCGTAGAGCTCCGAGCCGAGCGCGGCGGTTTCGACGAGGCGCCGGGGGAGGTGAAAGCGGAAGCGCGCCTTCTTTCCCATCGCTTGCTCGGCCAGCATGATGAGCTCCTCGAGCGTGTGCACCTTGCCGTCGTCGACGTGATAGGCGGAGCCGCTCACGAGCTCGCGATCGAGCGCGGCGACGCAGGCGGCCGCGCAATCCGAGCCGTAGATCATGCTGAGCTTGTTCTGCGTCGAGCCGAGGAGCGGCAGCACGCCGAGCTTGATCGACTTGAAGAACGTGAGGATCTCGCGATCGCGCGGACCGTAGATCGCTGGCGGCCGCAAGATGACGACCGACAGCTCGTCTTTGTGCACGAGGACGGCGCGCTCGGCGGCGAGCTTGCTCTTGCCGTAGCTCGTGACGGGGCGCGGGTCGGCGTCTTCGGGGACGGGGGTGCCGCTCGCGTCGCTGGGACGCAGCGCCGCGAGGCTCGAGACCAGCACGAAACGCCGGATCGCCCCGCGGCGAGTGAGCGCGGCCTGCACGAGATTCTCCGTGCCGCCGTGGTTCACGCGCATGAAATCCTCGGGGCCCTTCGCCTTCACGAGGCCGGCGGCGTGCACGATGCCCGTCACCCCGTCGAGAGCGCGCTCCACGCTCGCGCGATCCTCGACGGCGCCTTCGGCGAGCTCGACGTTCGGCAGCGTGCGCAAGAAGCTCGTGTCGCTGCTCTTGCGCACGAGCGCGCGCACCGGACGTCCGGTGCGAGCCAGCCGCTCGACGACGTGCGAGCCCAAGAAGCCGCTGCCGCCGGTCACGAGGGTGGTCATGGTCGTCGTCCGAAGGGGGAGCGGCCGCTCACAGCGCGCGCTCGTACACGCGGTAGCGCTTGTAGACCTTGCCGCCCATGAGCTTGATGCCGACGTTCACGGGTCCGTTCGCTTCGTCCGTCCAGGAGAGCTCGCCCCACTGGATGCCGGCGCCGCGGCCCGCGCGGTTCATCTTCACGTAGACGTAGGCGCTGAGCGCCGCATACTTGCGCACGTTGCGGTACTTCCGCCGGATGCCGAGCAGCGCGAGGCGCGCCGTCTTCGGTCCCACGACCTTCAGGCGCCACAGCAGCTTCGGCAGGCCGCCCGGGAAGAGCTTGCCGTTCATGTCGTGGATGAGCTCGTTCACGTTGGGCAGCGCGATCGCGAAACCGGCCGCCTCGCCGTCGATCTCGGCGATCACGCTGAGCTCGGGGTTCGCGATCATCCGGAGGTCGTCGCCGAGCTTCAGGAGCTCGGCTTCGGTGAACGGGACGAACGACCAGTTGTCGTTCCAGGCGTCGTTGAACACGTCCATCACGACGCGCAAATCCGCCTCGAGATTCTTCATGTCGATGTGGCGGGTCCTCACCTCGGGCAAGGCGTCGATCTCGTCGTGCGCCTTCAGGGCGCGGGGCGGCACGTCGCCGATCGCGTAGCGCCAGGCGTAAAGGTCCTTGAGCTTGGGGAACCCCGCCTTCTCGATCAGCCCACCCTGGTAGGGGCGGTGGTGCTGCATCAAGATCATCGGCGGCGTGTCGAAGCCTTCCACGAGACAGCCTATCTCCTCGTTGATCGACATCGAGACGGGGCCGCGGATCCGCTTCATGCCGCGCTCGCGCAGCCAGCTGGACGCCGCTTCGAGCAGCGCGCCCGAGACTTCTTCGTCGTCGATCGTGTCGAGGAAGCCGAAGAAGCCGGTATCGTCCTTGTGGCGCGCGATGTGATCGCGATCGATCTGCGCGCTGATGCGGCCGATGCAGTAGCCGTTGCGGTGCGCCGTGAACAGCGTGCCTTCGGCGTGCTCGAACAATGGATTTTTGCGGCTGAGGCGCTGCTTCATGTCCATGTCGAGCGGCCGCACGTAGTTCGGGTCGTCGCGATAGATGTAGTTCACGACGTCGAGAAACGGCTCGAGCTTCCCGCCCAGGGGGATTTCGCGGATTTCTACGCTCATGACGGGCGCCGGAAGTAAGCCTGAGCCGTTCGACGTGTCAATTCCGGGGCACGACCCGGGCTGACGACGCGCAGCCTAGCCCTGGATCACGCCGTATTTCTTGCCGACGGTGCGAAACGCCTCGAGCGCGCGGTCGAGGTGGGCGCGCTCGTGCGTCGCCATGTAGCTCGTGCGGAGCATCGCGCTCTTCGGCGGCACGCCGGGCGAGATGAACGGGTTCGTATAGATGCCGTGCTCGTCGAGCAGATCGCGCCACATGCGGATCGTGCGCAGATCTTGGCGGATGAAGATCGGGATCACGGCCGTTTGCGTGTGGCCGAGCTCGAAGCCCATGCCGCGCAGCTGATCGCGCATGTAGGTGAAGTTCTCGCGCAGCTTGTCGATACGCCACGTCTCTTCCTGCATGAGCTCGAACGCGGCCATCGCCGCCGCGACCGACGGCGGGGCCGCGGCTGCCGCGAACATGAACGAGGGCGCGAAGTGCCGAATGTAGTCGAGCACCTTGCGCTCGCCGACGAGCCAGCCGCCGATGCTGGCGAGCGACTTCGAGAAGGTGCCGCCCATCAGATCGACCTGATCCTCGACGCCGAACAGCGCCGCCGTGCCGCGCCCGCCCGGTCCGATGACGCCGAGCGCGTGCGCGTCGTCGACGAGCAGCCGCGCGTTGTGCTTCTTCACGACGGGCACGAGCTCGTCGAGCTTGGCTATTTCGCCCTCGGCGCTGAAGACGCCGTCCGTGATCACGAGCGCGCCTTCGTCGGCCTCGAGCTTCTCGAGCGTTTTGTCGAGCGACTCGGCGTCGTTGTGCTTGTAGCGGACGAGCCGCGCGCCGGCGGCCTGCCCGAGCCGTGCGCCGTCGTACAGGGACGCGTGCACGTTGCGGTCGATCACGGCGACGCTGGACTTGTTGCTGAGGAGCGCGGCGCAGGTCGCGAGGTTCACCTGATAGCCCGTCGTGAACACGAGGGCGCTCTCGCGGTTGAACCAGGCCGCGAGCTTGGCCTCGAACTCCTCGTGCATTTTCATCGAGCCGTTGACGAGGCGTGAGCCCGTCATGCTCGTGCCGAAGCGATCGATCGCAGTCTTGGCGGCTTCACGAACCTTCGGGTGCGTGGTGAAGCCGAGGTAGTTGTTCGACCCGAGCATCACGACGCGCTTGCCGTTGATCACGGCTTCGGGCCCGTCGTTGAGATCGAGCGGACGGAAGAACGGGTAGATGCCGATCTTGCGCGCGTTGTCGGCCGCCATGAACTTGCGGCACTTCTCGAACACGTCCTTGCCGCCGATGCCGGCGAGCGTGTTGCGCTCCTTCATGGACTCGTCCATGTCGGTCGAGCCGTGGGCTGCACCGTTGGTCGTGCTGCCGTTCTTCGTGTTGCCGTTCTTCGCGCTGCCGTTCGAGCCGTTTTCCTCGAGCGCCTGCGCCTTCATCTCCATGCGCAGCGTGGTGCGCTCGCCGACGACCTCGTCGAGGGCGGGATCGACGTTGGGCAGGTCGTAGCCCTGAATCAACACCTTCCACGCGTCCTTGACGCGAGTGCGCGCATCCATCAGGCCTTCGGCGGCCTTCATCACGCGATCGTCGGAGACCCAGCGCATCACCGCCGGGCTAAACAGTGCTTGCTTGCTGCGCGAAAGGAGTCGTTGTCTCAGGCCCACGATTGCGGGGGAAGCTACGCGAGCCCCCGAGGTTCGTCAAACTCGGAGACCGTCTCTTTGCGCTACGGCCACGCGTCGTGACCCTCGTCACCCATTTCGATCGAGTCGAGATAGAGGCCTTCGGGCGGCGCCGTACGACCGAGGAGGTCGCGTTTCTTTTGCGCGAGTGCTCGCTCGATCGCGGAAGGATCCAGTCGCCCTGAAGCGACGTCCACCAGTGATCCCACGATGATACGCACCATCCGATACATGAACCGATTGCCTTCCACGATGATTTCGCTCAGGCGCGCGTCGTCGCGACGTGCCGTTCGCACCTCGATGCGAAAGAGACGTCGCACCGTGTCCTCGCGTTCGTCGCCGGCTGCACGAAATGCAGCGAAGTCGTGCTCGCCGAGCAACGGTTGCGCGGTCGCTCGCATGAGCTCGTGGTTCAACCTGTCGACGATGCGCCAGCTCCTCCCGCGCTGAAACGGATCGGCGACGCGGCTCTCGAACAGCACGTAGCGGTAAGTCTTGCGCAGCGCCGAGAAGCGGGGCTCGAGCAAGGGAGGCGCGGCGGCGGCGCGTGTCACCCGGATCTCGGGTGGGAGCTCGCGATTGATGGAGTGGAGCCAGGCGCGGGCAGGGAGATCGCGCGCGGTGTCGAACGCGACGCGTTGGCCGAGCGCGTGCACCCCGGCGTCCGTGCGACTCGCGCCGCGCACCGGCGTCGCGTCGGGCGCGAGGACGCGGACGGCGCCGTCGAGCTCGCCCGCGACGGTGCGCGCGTTCGTTTGGCGAGCGAACCCGGAGAACGGACCGCCGTCGTAGGCGACGGTGAGCAAGACGCCATGCGCGCGCCGCTCGCTGGGCGCCGCGCCGGTCTTCGCCCCCTCGGTCACCGTTCGGACGCGACGGCCGCGCGCGCTCTCGTCACGGAGAGCCGCCCATCGAGTACATGCCGAGCGGCGTCATGCACCCGGCCGCGACGGACTTGTCGCGCTCGGCCTTCGCTTCGGGCGAGTTGCGCTCGCCGGCGTTGGCGATGTTGTAGAGCGAAAGCTCGGGGCAGCTGCCCGTCTGGCCGTCCGTGCCGCAGCCGGGGACGAACAACGTCCCGAGCGCTCCCAGGAGGAGCGCCAGCCAGGCAGCGACGCCGAGGGTGCCTTTCGCGCTCATTTCTTCTCGGGCAAGAAGTTCAGCGGAACTACGGCGTCGACGCAACCGTTTTTCGGCGAAGGGAACGTGGTGGCCTTGTAGATGTTGAGCACGCACTGCGAAACCATCGGACTTCCGAGGCTATCCGCGCTGATGCTCGCGCCGCACACGGCACCACCCACGCCGACGCAGAGGCTCACGCTGAGGCGGCCTTGGAGCCCTTCCTGCTGGGCGAGGGCCTTTTCGTAGCAGCGCTGAGCCTGACCAGCGCGCGTCCGAAGCATCGCCTGGAAGCTTGGCGCCGGATCGCCCGTGCACTTGCCGCAGGTGTTGCAGCCCGTGCCGACCGCTCCGCCCGTGACGGGCTTCTTCGCGGTGGTCGACACGCCGGCATCCACCGACGAGACGGGGGGAGGGGGCGGCGGTGGGGCCGGAACGATCTGATCGACCGTGGGCTCCGCGGGGCCCGACGCCACGGGCGGCGGGGGCGGCCCTGCCGACTTGTCCGAAGAGCCGCTCACCTTCCAATAGATGAGGCCGCCCATCAAGAGCAGCATGATGATGACGGCGCCGATGAACTGCCCGCTACCGTGCTTGGGGGGAGGAGGAGGAGCAGTGGACGTCGGCATGGCTTTCGAGGGGGTATTCGGAACGGCGACTATATAGCGGCGGGGGCCAATCCTGCCCACCTTTTGGAGTGTGCTCGACGGCCGAAAATTCAGAAGATTTAGGGCTCGACTCCACTTGCCGGATCTGCCCGAAACATCGTGACGGCCGTGTCGCCCCAGGACCGTCGATCGAACACCCCGAGGCCTGGGAGTACGTGCGGGTCGTCCTTTTCGGCATGCTCGAGCACAAGGCGCGCTCCCGCGGCGAGCCCGCCCTCGCGTGGAAGACGCGCCAAAACTGCGCCCGCGGACGCGAGCTCGGCCCACGGCGGATCGCAGAGCACGAGATCGAACGGCCCGTGCTCGAGCGCCGCCGCGAGGGCGCGCGGCAGCCGCAGCGGAACCACGACGGCGTGCGCGGCGAGCGCGAGCGTCTCGACATTTTCGCGCACGCACACGAGCGCGTTGCGATCGTGCTCGATCAGCACCGCACGCTCGGCGCCGCGCGAGAGCGCCTCGATCGCGAGCGCACCGGTGCCGGCATAGAGGTCGAGCACGCGCGCTCCGTCGAGCGGACCGAGAATCGAGAACAGCGCCTCGCGCACGCGCGCCCCCGTCGGTCGCGTCACGTGACCGCGCGGCGCCGAGAGGCGGCGCCCACCGAACCGGCCCGCGATCACCCTGAGCGAGTGGCTCACGTGGTCTCGATCTTCGACCAGAGCTTTTGGCGCATGCGCTGCCGATTGCGATCGCGCCGCGTGATGAGCTCGGCGACGCTCGCTGCCGCGAGGAGCTCGCCCTCTTGTCCGAGGGCCGGCAGCACGCTCGAGCCCACGAGGTACGTGCCCGGGATCGGCCCGCGCAGCGGCTCGCCCGCGAGACCGCGATAGCCGGGCGGATCGATGACCCACTGGCGTCGCATCGGCTCGGCACCGGGCGCGGCGCCCTCGAGGTGAATGCGGTCGATCTCCCGGCGCGTTCCCGACCCGAGCTCGTAGAGGGGCAAGCCGTCGTGCACGGAATCGACGATGCGCACGTGCTCGTCGAAGAACGGCAGCGCCGCGCGCAGGCTGTCGAGCACGGCGGCGCGCGCCTCGAGCAACGTGAGGGGCCCGCGTGCCGGCAACAGCGCCTCGGCGATCAGCAGCGCTTCCCCCTCGCGCACGGGCGCGCCCTCGGCGAGCGCGGCCGGGTCGAACCACTGCAGGTGCACCGCGAGCTTGCGCGGATCGCGCGTCCCGCCGGGCGGCAGCACGAACGATTCCCGCGGCAAGGGGACGGGCAAGAGCTCGCGCCGCACGACGGCGCTCACGACGAAGCGTCCGACCTCCGGCGACAGACGTGGCCAATCGCGCTCGGCCGCGCGCGTGATGCCCTTGCCTTGCGACAGCTCGGCGAGCGCCTCGCCCCATTGGTCGGTGATGACGGCGCCGGCGCCCGTGACCTCGATGTCGCCGTCGAGCAGCACGCCCGTCGCCGTGCCGCGCTGGATCACGACGTTCTCGGCGCGTCGATCGAGCGCGACGACGCCGCCGTGGGCCAGGATGCGCTCGACGAGGAACGACTCGAGCTCGAGCTCGCCGCCCTCGAGCGCGAACGTGCCCCGCGCCCACGCGCCGTGCAGGCGCGCGAAGGCGAGCGCCGGCAGCTGCTCCGCCGCGCCGGCGAGATGCCCCGCGAACGCCGCCGGCACCGCCGCGATCTCGCGAAACAGGTGCCCGCTCGGAAACTTGGACAAGAGATCCGTCGTGCGCTCCCCGCCGTTGAACGGCAAAAGCGCCGCGGCCTGCCCGGTTTGAAAGCGCTCCCAGAGCCCGCCCGGCGGCCAAATCCCCTCGCGCTCGAACGCGGTATCGGCGGCGGCGTTCACGCTCGCGATCGTCGTGTAAAGCTCGTCCACGACCTGGCGCACCTCGGCGAACTCGCGCTCGACCTCGCGCGCGAAGAGCTCCACGTCGGGGGCGAGCTCGAGCCGAACGCGGTCAGCGAGCACCGTGAACATCGGGTCGGCCGCTTGCGCGCGACGGCGAAACTGCGGGCTCTGCGCGAGCTCGTGCAGCACGCGGCGCCACACGGGGGTCGCGCCGAAGAGCAGCGTGAAGCTCCGGCGCCCGAGCAGCCGCCCGTCGAAGCGGTACGTGAGAGGACGCTGCCCTTGCCCCACGAGCAGCACGCGAAAATCGCGGCGCGAGAGCAGCGCGGCGACGACCAGACTCCCGAGCGAGCGCCCGAGGACGACGGCGTCGTAGAAGCGCGAGGTCACGACTCCACCACGCGTCGCGCCTAGCCGCGCGGCCTCTCGGCGGTGTTGCTCGGAGCGAGGCGCCCGTCGGCGATGTCCCGCAGCACGCTGACGAACAGCTCGTGCTCGGCGACGTGGATGCGCTCGCTCAGCGTCTCGACGGTGTCGGACGGCCGGACCTCGACGGCGCGCTGCGCGATGATGGGGCCCGAGTCGACGCCCTCGTCGACGAAATGCACGGTGCAGCCCGTAACCTTCACGCCGTGCTCGAAGGCCTGGCGTTGCGCGTTGACGCCCGGGAACGCGGGCAGCAGCGACGGATGGATGTTCACGACGCGCCCGGGGAAGGCGCGCAACAGCTCGGGCGTGAGCACGCGCATGAAGCCCGCCAGCACGACCCAATCGACCCCGTGCTCGCGGAGCGCGGCGATGACGGCGCGATCGAACGCCGCGCGGCTCTCGAACGACTGATGACGAATCGCGAGCGCCGGCACGCCCGCCCGCGACGCGCGCTCGAGCGCCATGGCATCGGCGCGGTTCGAGATCACGCACGCGATGCGCGCAGCGAGCGACCCCTCGCTCACGGCGTCGAGAATGGCTTGGAGGTTCGTACCATTACCCGAAACCAAAACGCCGAACGCGAGGGACATCGCCGCGGTCATAGCATTGGAACGGCTCAGGGTCAGAGTCAGGGCTAGAGCGAGGATCAGCGTCCGTGGCGGGGATCTTTGGGGGCCGGGAGGGGCCGCGGCGTGCGGTGCTCACGCACTGCGGCGGAGCGCGGGCCATGCCAAAAGCAGGTCCAGACGCTGCGAGGAACGGCCGGGAAATTGAGCAAGAGCCGTGGCGCGTTCTGCGCAGTGCCGGCGGGCGCGAGCCCGCCCGCGACGACCTGGTGGTCTTGGAAGAGCTGATCGACAGGCAAAGCGTCGCGACAACCCACACGACGAACCGGCGAGGCCGGCGCATGCTGCTTCAACGGCCGGCGAGGATCGCCAGGCCTCATCCGTTGCGGCTCACCTGGCGCGGCCGAAGCCGGTTATCTAACCCGGCCAGGCGCGAACGGTTCGAGGTCCACGCGAGTCGGTTTGCGCAGGACCAGCCCCGCGATCACCATGGCGGTCACGGGCGCGAGCAAAATTCCGTTCCGATGATGGCCGCTCGCGAGCCAGAGGTGCGGTGTCGGCGTCGCTCCAATCAGCGGGAGCTGGTCCTGCGTGTAGGGGCGAAAGCTCGACCAGGTTTGGCGCAGGCTCGCGGCGGCGAGCGCGGGCACGATCTCGAGGGCGGCGTCGAGCAGGTCGCGGACGGCGCCGGCGGTGACCTCGCGCCGGTAGCCCACGAATTCCATGGTCGACCCGATGAGGACGCGGCCGTCGTCGCGTGGCACGAGGTACGCGCGCGGGCCGACGACGACGCTCGTGAGCAGTGGCTCCGGAGTCTCGAGCTCCACGATTTGGCCGCGCGCCGGAACGACCGCGCCGGGAGCGATCCCGATGCCCTCGACGAGCGTCGTCCAGCTGCCGGCGGCGACGATCACGTCGCGCGCGGGAATGACGCTGCCGTCGTCGAGGGCGACGCCGCTCGCGCGGCCGTCGGTCGTGACGACGCGACGCACGTACGCGCCCGAACGAAATTCGACGCCGCTCCGCGCTGCGGCGATGTGCAGCGCGCGAAAGAGCGCGCGGGGGTCGACTCTGGCGTCGCCTTCGAACGCGACGCCGGCCGTCATGCGCGGCCCGAGCGCCGGCTCGCGCGCTTCGAGCGCTTTGCGGGTGAGCAGGCGCGGCGCCGGCTTTTGCCAGGCGACCTGTCGAGCCGCGCGCCGCGCTTCGGCGAGCGTGCGCGTCACCTCGAGCGCCCCGCACTCGCGGAACCCCGTGTCGATGTTGGTCGCTTTTCCGAGGGCGCGTACCCAGCCGGGGTAGAGCTTGCGGCTCTCGCTCGCGAGCGCGACCAGCGGTCCGCGCTTCTGGGTTTCGAGCTGCGCTCCGAGGATCCCGGCGGCGGCGCTCGAGGCTTCGGCGCCGGGGACGCTACGCTCCAACACGATCACGCGCCGGCCGCGCTGCGCGAGCTCCCAAGCGCAAGCGGAGCCCATCAGGCCGCCGCCCACGATGACGACGTCCTGCATCGCGCGGGGACGTTTCACGTCGCGGGCTCGCCGGTCGGAATCGGACGCAAGAGGCGCACCAGGCCGAGCACGTTGAACGCGGCGAACGCCAAGAGCAAGCCGAAAAGGCCGAGCGCCCAACGCAGTCCCGCCGGGGACTCCCCGTCGAGCAGCAGCCAGGCGTCGTCGCTCGGCGCCGTGAGGCCCGTCTCACCGACGGCGTCGCGCAGCCCGCGCTGCCGGATGCCGAGCTTCGACATCGGGATCAGCCGGCCGACGAACGAATCGGGCGGGACGAAGCGCGGGCCTTCTTCGTTCGCAGGCACCCGGATCTGGACCCAGACTTTGGAGTTCCCCTCCACGCTCGCGAGCCGGTACGTGTCGTGCTCGAGCGGCCGCGCGTAGCGGATCGCGCGCGTCACCGAGAGCTGCCCTTCGCCGTGCACCCAGCTCTCGCCGGCCCCGGGCGCGAGGTGCGCCGACGTGAGATCGCCGAGGTCGCGAGGCGTGCCGCTCTTCAGCGCGTAGGCCACGTCGGGGAGCACGGCGAGCGCGAGCGCCACCGAGGTGAGCGCGCCGAGCCCCAGGGTGAAGAGGGTCGCGCGGCGCCACGGGCGGCGCGGCGGCGGTAGCTCGGCGAGCTCGCGATCGGAGGTCATGTCCAGAGTTCGGACAGCCGGGGCGTCCGTAGGTTCCCGTGGGTCCCGCCGGGCGGGACGCGTCGAGGGCCGCAGGATAGCACCGAAAGAATTGGGCTTTTCGGAATCTCGCGCCCGGGGCCGGGGAGTACTATTCTGGTCGGCGATGGCCAAGCCGGTGAAGAAGATCATCTGCCCGTCCTGTGGCTTTGCGAACAGCGCCCCCCTCGCCAACGGCCGCTGCGCCTCCTGCGGCGCCAAGGTCGAAGACGTCAAGCGCTCGCTCACCCGCGAGGAGGAGCTCGAGCGTCGCTACCAGCAGGAGTCGTTCAGCGTCACCTGGTTCATGGTCTCGATCGCGATCATGCTCGTGACGACGGCGGCGTTCGTGATGGGCTTGCCGATGGTGATCCCCGCCCTCGACTTCGAGGGCTCCGCCGGCATGATGGTCTCCATCCCCGTGTGGTTCTTCGGCGGCATGCTGATTGGATTGGTCTCCCCGGGGCGCACCTTCATCGAGCCGATGATCGCGGTGTTCCTCGTCGCGATGCCGACGGCGTTCATCCTCTATTCGGGCCAGACCGTGAAGACGATGCCCGCCTTCATGTACGTGCTGCTCTCGGCGCTCGGTGTGCTCTTCACCTTGATTGGCGCGTATGTCGGCGAGCGCGTCCAGATGGGTCCCGCGCCGAAGGCCGCCGACTGATTCGCGCGCCCCGTCATCGCTCGGTACGACTCGGCGTGAGGCGAGCGGCGCTCGCCGTCGCAGTCGTTGCGCTCGCCGGCTGCGACGAGAAAGAGCGCGCCACGCGCTCGGAAGCCGCGGGCGTGAGCCGCGCCGTCGATGCCGTTCGCAGCGCCGAAAATGCCCAAAAATCCGCGCCGCTCGACGCTCTCCGGCGCACCCCCTGCTCGGCGCCCGAGGTCTGCGCGGTGCAGAGCTACTGCGTCGCGGCCTACGAAAAGCACGTCGCCGCGCTCGGCCTCGTCGACGAGGCGAAGGCGACGGTCGCGACGGCGCCCGCCGAGAAGGTCGCGGCAACGCTCACGGCGGCCGAGACTGCTCTCGGCCAAGCGAAAACCATGACCGACGAGTGCGCGACGCGACAGGGCGAGCTCGTGCGGAAATTTCGCGTCGGTCGCTGAGCGCGTTTCTGCATCGTGCGGCACGCTCCGCTGGGCATCGCGCGGCTCATCGTCGACGGAACGGCACTCGAGCGCGTCGCGCCACGATGCGTCGTGGTCGGGGGCGGCCGCTCGGCGCGCTCAGTGC
>DASUGE010000031.1:0-12499 GCA_036274215.1 Polyangiaceae bacterium
GGGCGCGGAGGTCTCGGGAGTGGTGGAGCACAGGCAGAGATGGGCGGAAGCGGCGGCGCGGCGGGTGGCGTCGGACGCGGTGGGAATGCGGGTGCGGCGGGCGCGATGAGCGGCGCGGGGACCGCGGGCACAGGTGCGACGAGCGCGGCGGGTGCGGGCGCGATGGGGAGCGGCGCGACGGGCGCGAGCGGACTGACGGCGGGCGGGAGCGCGGGCGGAGCCGCGATGGGTGGCGGAAGCGCGAGCGGCGGCACGACGGGTGCCGGCGCGGGAGCGCCGGGGGCGGACTCGACGGCGAGCGACGGCGGCGGGTGCGGGTGTGCCGTGCCGCGACGCGGCGCGGGCGCACGGGGGCTCGCGCTGGTCGGGGTACTGTTGTTCGGATTGAGACGACGGTCGTGGCTGACGCGACGCGCGTGACGGCGCCCTCGCCGGCGCCCGCGCGACCTTCGCCGTAGGGAAGCGCTTTTCAGCCTACGCCGCCCGCTGTCGCGCGGTGGCCACTGAATCAGTCCGTAACGAGGCCGATCTTCGCGTCGTACGCGAGGCGGCCGTAGTCGGGATCGTTGATCTCGATGCTGTACTCGTTCGGGGCTCGGATGACGACGTTCGTCTGGTTGCGGAAGAGCGGGCGCGAGCCCTTGAGCTTGCCGATGGTGACCTTCACGCCGTCCGTGCCCTCTTCGGCGAGCTGCACGGTGCCGACGGCGACTTCGCGCAGCGCGGAGCCGTTGCGCTTGTAGATGAGGAGCTTCACGCTCTTTTCCCAGTCGCGCTTGTTGTCTTGGTCGCGCTTGAAGCGGATCACGTCGGCCTGGAAGGCGTCGCGCGCTTTCTCGAGGCACGCACCGAGCTTGTCCGGATCGCCCTTGGAGTCGCGGTCACACTGGTCCTTGGCGCGCTGCTTCACGTCCGAGTTCGCGTAGTCGATGAGGAAGGCCGCATCGCGCGCCGTCAGCATGTCGATCGGCTTCTGCGTGCGCGTGGGGGGCGTCTCCGCGGCCGGTGCCGGCGCGGGGGTGGGCTCGGCAGCAGGCGCCGCCGACGTGACGGGCGCGGCGCTCGCCACGGGCGCGGGAGGGGGGGCCGGCGGCGGAGCGGCGGGGGGCGCTGCGATGGGTTGCGGCTGGGTCGAGCCGCAGCCGGCCGCGAGGACGAGGGCGAGGGCACCGCAAGGCGCCAGGCGAAGCAGCTGTTTCATGGCGCGCGAAGCATAGCCGCGCCGGGCGCGAACCGGCCAGAAACCGCGGAAATGCGGGGATTACCAGCGACCGACGGCTTCGAGCGGGGGAACCGAGGGCGCGCTGTGCCTATTTCGCAGCATCGTCGCCGAGACCTCGGTGTACGCGGCAATCCAGGCGGAGCGGATCTCGGGAGTGAAGTCCTCGCCCAGGATTTGGGCGAGCGTGAAGATGAGCGCGTCACCGACGGCTTCGAAGTGCGACTGCTGGACGCCGTGGTCGCTGTGGAGGCGCCCCAATCGGCCGAGGTAGCGCTCGGGATCGGTGCCCACGCGATAGAAATCGACGATCTGCGCGAGCGATTGCATGAGCTTCTGCTTCTGTTCGTCGAGATCCGACTGGAACAGCGCGCGAAGCTCCGGCGCGGTGGTGAAGAGGCGCGCGTAGAAGATCGTGGCAGCGTCGTCCTTGTTGGCGCTGACGCGCGCGAAGCTCATGGCCAAAAGCTCAATCGTTCTCGCGTCCATCGTTTCCCACACTCTCAGCCCGGCTAGGCGGGCTTGCCTCCCACTACGGCACAAGTGAGTCTCACTTAATCGTCACGAACGTGGGGGCGCGCCGCCTCACGCGGACGTCGTGTGGGCTCAAATTGGGACGCTGCGCGTGTTTCGTCGCGCACGTCGGCCGATGGCTTCGTCAGAGCGCGCCGGACGGACTCGGCGGCTGTAGGCTCGCGGAGCAGCGCGCCGACGGGCGCAAACGTTGCGCGTAGCGTAGGCGCGGCGCATCGGTAAGTGACTTCGTTCAAGCCGGCCCCGAGCGCGGGCGCGTGGTATGGACTCCGCAGATGCGGTTCGCGCGAGCCTGGCTTCCGCTAGCTCTCACAGCGCTCCTTCTGGCGCTGTTCGGCGCCGCTTTGGCAGGCCCGCATTTCTTGTGCCGGATGTCGGGGCGCATCGTCGACCATTGCTGCTGCGCGAAGCAGACTGACACCGGCTGCACGCGCACGGTGAAGTCTGCTGACTGCTGCGAATGGGTCGACACCGGCGTAGAGGCCTACACCGGCACCCTGCGCGTAACCCTCGAAGTTCCGCCCGCCGTGCTCACGAGCACGCTTTCGCTGCCGTCACCTGCCCTCCCCGGTTCGTCGCGCGAACGCACGGTGATTCACGCGGGGCGCGGGCCGCCGCTCTCCGAGCGCTTGTTCGTCACGCACTGCACTTTCTTGATCTGAGCTGACTCCTCGCTCGCACGCGGGTCTGCGCTTTCGACCCGC
Organism: Polyangiaceae bacterium; assembly: GCA_036274215.1. GTDB lineage: Bacteria > Myxococcota_A > Polyangia > Polyangiales > Polyangiaceae > PMG-095. The sequence continues at coordinate 2,458 of DASUGE010000031.1, forward strand.
CCGTGCCTGGCGCTGCTTCGCGCGGTGCCTCGCCGCTTCTGCAAGCCAAGGAGTCCGCATGTCGTCCGTTGCGTTTTCATTGGCCAGCATCACGCTGGCTGTCGCCGTCGCCGCCTGTGCCTCGACGACCCAAACCGCGCCCCTTTCCGGCGCTGCTCGCGCGCGGCCGAGCCCGCCCGGGACGTCGCGTCCGTCCGATGACGTGAGCTTCGCGGGTGCGTCCGACCGAGCCGTCCACGCCGCCGTGCTCGAACGCGACGCGTTCGTGCGCGCGGTCCTCGAGAAGAATCCCTCGCTCGACGCCGCCCGTCACGGCATCCGCACGGCGCAGGCTCGCATTCATCAGGCGGGCGCCTTCGAGGATCCGATGGTCGACGTGGGTGTCGCCCCGCTTTCCATCGGCCCTTCGCGCGCTCCGTTCGGTTTCGAGGTCGCCGTGAGCCAAAAGCTCCCCTGGTTCGGCAAGCGCGCCTTCGAAAGCGAAGCGAGCGAAGCCGACGCCGCGGCGGCCAAGAGCGACTACGAGACCGTGAAGCGCGAGCTCGCCTTGAGCGCGGTGACGCTCTACGACGCGTACTTCGTCGCGGCGCGCTCGCTCGAGATCAACGCCGAGCACGTCGCGTTGATGCGCGCCATCCACGACAGCGCCGTCGCGCAGTTCGGCGCCGGGCGCGGCTCGGCCGGCGACGCGCTGATGGCCGAGACCGAGCTCACGCACATGGAGCACGACGCGATGCTGCTCGCGACGGAGCGCGACGTGACCGTGGCGCAGATGAACGAGCTCCTCCACCGCTCGCCCGAGCTGCCGCTGCCGCCACCACCCAAGGAGCTGCCGCTGCCGAGCGAGCCTGACGGAGGGACGAGCGGCAATACGACGGAGGCGATCGCACGGCGCCCGGACATCGTGGCCGCCGAGCAGCGAGCTCGCGCCGAGCAGGCTCGCGCGGACGGCGCCGAGCGACAGGCGTATCCGGACATCACGCTCTCGACTTCGTACAACAACATGTGGGAGATGCCGCAGCACCGCTGGATGGTGGGGGTGGGCCTGAACTTGCCGTTCCAGACGGGCCCTCGCTCGGGAGCAGCGGACGAAGCGCGCGCGATGCGCTCTCAGCTCTTGAGCGAGGCGGCTCGCATGACGGACGCGGCGCGCACGGGAGCCTACGTGGCTCGGCGCCAGCTCGAAGAGTCGAAGCACGTGCTCGAGCTCTTCGAGCGGCGGCTCCTGCCAGTCGCGCGGCAGTCGATCGACGCCGCTCGCGCCGGTTTCATCACCTCGCAGACGCAATTCACGAGCGTCATCGAGGCCGAGCGCACGCTCCGCCGCCTGGAGCTCGAATACCAAATGAGACGAGCAGAATACGTGCGGCGGCGCGCCGAGCTTGATCGCGCGCTCGGGCGCATCCCCGGCATCGACTGGAAGGAGGAACGACCATGAGCTCGCAGAGCTCCAAAGAGGCGCTCAAACGCTGGCTCGGGACGGGGCTTTTCGTCGTCGTGCTCGCCGTTGCGGCCGTCGTATTTCGGCAGTCGCTCGTTGCGTGGTTCAGCGGGGAAAGCAGCGGTCACCCGGGGGGCACGAGCAGCGCAGCACCGGGAGCACCGCACGCCCATGCGGGTGAGATCGATCACTACACGTGCCCGATGCATCCCTCCGTGAAGCAGGCGGGGCCGGGGAAATGCCCGATCTGTGGGATGAACCTGGTCCCCGTCACGAAGGACCAGCTCGACGAAGGCATCGTCATGATCGACGACGCCCGACGCCAGCTCATCGGCGTGCGAACGGGTCCCGTGATCGAGGGACCGATGCAGCGGTCGCTCCGCGCCGTGGGGCGCGTCACCTACGACGAGTCCAAGCTCACGGACGTGACCCTCAAGGTGGGTGGCTTCATCACGAAGCTCCTCGTCAGTCGGACGGGGCAGCGCGTACAGGCCGGGCAGACGCTGTTCTCACTCTACAGCCCCGAGCTTTTCGCGGCGCAGCAGGATTTCCTGCTCGCGTCCCAGGGCGCGAGCAGCTCGCTCGGGAGCGGCGGCACGCCGGGACGCGTCGAGATGCTCGGTCGAGCAGCGCGAACGCGCTTGAAGCTGCTCGGGCTGGGTGATGCCGAGATCGACGCGCTCGCCAAGCGCGGCACGCCTTCGGAGAGCCTCCCGTTTCCGTCGCCGGCAAGCGGCTTCGTGATCGAGAAGGACGTCGTCGAAGGCGCGAGCGTGCAGGCGGGCATGCGCCTGTTCCGCGTCGCCGCGCTCGACAGGGTGTGGGTCGAGGCCGACGTCTACGAAGCGGATCTGCCGCACGTTCACGTGGGCGACACCGCGACGGTGACGCTCGACTACCTGCCGGGCCAGTCGTACGACGCGAAGGTCTCGTACATCTATCCGGTCGTCGATCCGACGGCGCGGACCGGCAAGATCCGCGTCGAGCTCGCGAACAAGAAGCTCGAGCTTCGGCCCGGGATGTACGCGAACGTCAATCTGGCCTCGAACCCCGTGCCGCGCGTCCAGGTGCCGGCCTCGGCCGTCGTCTACACGGGACCGCGGCGCCTCGTGTTCGTCGATCTCGGCGACGGGCGCTTTCGCCCGCAGGAGGTCCACGTCGGCGCCACCGCGGACGGCATGGTCGAGGTGCTCGACGGGCTGAAGGCGGGCGATCAGGTCGCGACCTCGGGCGTATTTCTGATCGCAGCGGAGGCGCGCATCAGCACGGCGGCGAAATATTGGGACAAGTCGCCGGAACCGGCCGCAAGTGCGAGCGCGAGCCCCGGTGGAAGCACGAGCCCCGTGAGCGGTGCAGCGCCCGCACCCGAGCCGCGACGCCCCGGGACTCCGAGCTCGCCGCCGGCGCGCGCACCCCGCGCCAATCCGGCGAGCGCATCCGGCGCGTCGACCCCGGCGTCCACTCCGAGCGCCAAGGCTGCCGCGCCGGACATCGTGTGGACGTGCCCGATGCACCCGGAGGTGCAGCTCGACAAGCCGGGCGAATGCCCGAAATGCGGCATGACGCTCGTGCCGAAGCCGCGTGGGGGCTCGCCGTGAGCGTGACGCCTCCGCCCCCCGCGGACGGCTTGGTCGCGCGCGTCATCGCCCTCAGCGCGCGGCGACCGTTCATGACGATCCTCTTCGTCGCGGCGCTCGCCGCGTGGGGCTGGGTCTCGCTCCGGCGCGCGCCGCTCGACGCCATTCCCGATCTGTCCGACGTGCAGGTCATCGTCTTCACGGAGTGGATGGGGCAGAGCCCCGATCTCGTCGAGGACCAGCTCACCTACCCGATCTCGGCGGCCCTGATTGCGGCGCCGAAGGTGCAGGCCGTGCGCGGGCAATCGATGTTCGGCATGTCGTTCGTCAACGTCATCTTCGAAGACGGGACGGACATCTATTGGGCACGCAGCCGCGTGCTCGAGTACATGAGCTCGGTTCGCGCGAAGCTGCCGCAGGGCGTGAATCCGACGCTCGGCCCCGACGCAACCGGCGTCGGTTGGGTGTTCGAGTACGCGCTGGTCGACAAGACTGGAAAGCACGACCTCCAGGAGCTCCGCTCGCTCCAGGACTGGAACGTCCGTTACGCGCTCGAGAGCGTGCCGGGCGTCGCGGAGGTGGCGAGCGTCGGCGGCTACGTGAAGCAGTACCAGGTCAACGTCGACCCTACCAAGCTCCTCGGCTACGGCATCACGATGGACGACGTCGTGCGCACGGTGCGCGCGTCGAACCAGGAGGTGGGCGGCCGCGTGCTCGAGATCGCGGGCCACGAGCACGTCATCCGCGGCCGCGGCTACGCGAAAAAGCCGGAGGACATCGGGCTTTCTCCGATCAAGGTCGTCGACGGCACGCCCGTGCGCGTCAAGGACGTGGCCAACGTGAGCATCGGCCCGGACATCCGCCGCGGCCTCACGGAGCTCAACGGCGAGGGCGAAGCGCCGGGCGGCATCGTGATCATGCGCTACGGCGAAAACGCGCTGCACGTCATCGCGGGCGTGAAAGCGCGCCTCGCCGAGCTCGAGAAGGGCCTCCCGGAGGGCGTCAAGGTCGTCACCACCTACGATCGCTCCGAGCTCATCGAGGACGCCGCGCGGACGCTCCGCCACACGCTGATCGAGGAAATGGTCGTCGTGAGCCTCGTGATCTTCGTGTTCCTCCTGCACGTGCGGAGCGCCCTGATCCCGATTTTGACGCTGCCGCTCGGCGTCTTGCTCGCGTTCATTCCGATGGCCGAGCAGCACCTCACCGCCAACATCATGTCGCTCGGGGGCATCGCCGTCGCGATCGGCGCGATGGTTGACGCCTCGATCATCATCATCGAGAACATCCATAAAAAGCTGTCGGAGTGGGAGGCGGAAGGCGAGCCGGTGTCCCGCACCGAGGCGATCATCCACGCCATGCAGGAGGTCGGCCCGTCGATCTTCTTCTCCCTGCTCGTGATCACGATCTCGTTTTTGCCGGTTTTTACGCTCGAGGCGACGGAAGGCCGCCTGTTCAAGCCGCTCGCCTTCACGAAGACGTACTCGATCGGCTTCGCGGCGGTGCTCGCCGTCACGCTCACCCCCGCGCTCGCCGTGCTGCTCATTCGCGGCAAGGTCCACGACGAATCGAAGAACCCCATCAACCGGCTGCTCACCGCCGTCTACGCGCCCGTGGTGCGGTTCGTCGTCGATCAGCGCTGGAAGGTCATCGTGCTCGCCGTCCTGGCGATCGCGCTCACGATCCCTGCCCTGCTTCGCCTCGGCAACGAGTTCATGCCGCCGCTGAACGAAGGCGTCGTGCTCTACATGCCGACGTCGCCGCCCGGCATGTCGGAGAACGAAGCCTCGGTCGCGCTCCAGGCGATGGACCGCGAGCTCAAGAAGTTCCCCGAGGTCGTGAGCGTCTTCGGCAAGCAGGGCCGCGCCGAAACCGCCACCGACCCGGCGCCGCTCGGCATGGCCGAGGTGACGATCGTCCTCAAGCCGAAGAGCCAATGGCGCCCCGGCCTCGATTGGGAAGGCCTCATCAAGCAGATGGACGAGAAGCTTCGCTTTCCGGGGCTCCCGAACATCTGGTGGATGCCGATCCAAACCCGGACGGAGATGCTCGCCACGGGCGTCAGAAGCCCCCTCGGCATCGAGGTCTTCGGCGACGATCTCGACACGATCGAAAGCGCCGCCATCGCCGTCGAGCACGCCGTCAAGAAGATCCCCGGCACGCGCAGCGCCTTCGCCGAACGCTCCACGGGCGGCTTCTACATAGACGTCGAGATCAAGCGCGAGGAAGCCGCGCGCCACGGTCTCACCGCGCTCGACGTGAACATGGTCGTCGCCCAAGCCGTCGGCGGCGAGAACATCTCCGAAACCGTCGAAGGCCGCCAGCGCTACCCCATCGCCGTCCGCTACGCGCGCGAGTTCCGCGACGATCCGGAGCTCCTCGGCCGCATCCTGATCGCGACGCCCACCGGGGCGCAGGTTCCGCTGTCCCAGGTTGCCAGCGTGAAAAGCGTGCTCGGCCCGCCGATGATTCGCAGCGAAGGCGGCAAGCTCGTCGGCTTCGTCTTCGTCGACACCGATCGCCCCATCGCCGACTACGTCGCCGAGGCCAAAGCAGTCGTCGCGCGCGACGTCCGCTTGCCCGCAGGAACGCGCCTCGCCTGGGTCGGCCAATTCAAATACTTCGAGCGCGCCAAGGAGCGTCTCACCTGGGTGATTCCGCTCACGCTCGGCATCGTCCTCTTGCTCCTCTATTTGAACACCCAATCGTGGGTCGAAACGGCGATCGTGATGCTCGCCGTCCCCTTCTCGCTCGTCGGGGCCGTCTGGCTCCTCTATCTCCTCGGCTACAACATGAGCGTCGCGGTCTGGGTGGGCATCATCGCGCTCGCGGGGCTCGACGCAGAGACCGGCGTCGTCATGCTCCTCTACCTGACGCTCGCCCACGCGCGGCACGTGCGCGAAGGCCGGCTCGACACCCGCGCAGACCTACGCGACGCCATCGTCGAAGGCGCCGCCAAGCGCTTGCGACCGAAGCTCATGACCGTCGCGACCATGATCATCGGGCTCGTACCGGTGCTCTGGAGCACCGGTACGGGCGCCGACGTGATGAAGCGCATCGCCGCACCGATGGTCGGCGGGCTCGTCACCTCGTTCCTGCTCGAGCTGACCGTGTATCCGGCGATTTTCGCGATATGGAAAGGTCGAGGGCTGCCCGACCGAGCACCGACCGCGCTCAGCTCGCCGCCTCCTCCAGCAACCGCTTAGTTCGACGCACGGCGAGCGTCGCCTCGACCTTGGGTTACCGCGCCCGACGCCGTCGTCACATGCGCGGAGCGATGGGCTTCGTTTTCGGGACCGAAGCTTCGCTCGTGGTGGTGACGTCGTGAGCGTCGCCGCGTTTGAGGATCTCTTCGACGCGTTTGCGTGCGTCGGAATCAGGCACGTGGATCGCCAGCAGGATGTTGCCCCCGCGAAGCTTGCCCTCGTATCTCTTGGCCTCGATTTCCGGGATCCCGAGGCCGATCAGAGCGCCTGTCACGCCGCCGATCGTCGCGCCGGCGGCGGCGCCGCTCAGGGCGGCCATCAGGGGGCCGGCGGCAATGAACGGCCCGAGCCCCGGGATGGCCAGAGCGCCGATGCCCGCCAGCAACCCGATCGTTCCGCCGACCAACCCGCCGCCCGCCACGCCAGCTACGGCACCTTCCGGTGCTTTCGTGTTGTGCTCGTGAGCGAAGTCCTTGGTCCCGCGCTTGTCGGGCAAGAGCACCGAGATATCAGCCGGCGCGACCCCGCTATTTTGCAGCGTGCTCACGATGTTTTCTGCCTGGATCTGGGTCTCTACGATTCCGATCACGGTCGTGTTCTTGCTCATGACGACTGCCTTTCACTTCGTGACTTCGATTTGGTTGTCGACGTTGCCCGAGCCGGCCACCTTGTTAGCGGCGGCTTCGATGCTGGCGCGCTCTGCGGCGCTGGCGACGGGCCCGCGCAACACGACCTTCCCGTCGCGCGTGATGATCTTGACGTTCTTCGCCGTGAAGGAGAGGGAACGGTCGGCGACGACCGCCTGGCGGATCCGTTGGGTGATGTCGAGATCCGAGCGGCCCTCGCCTTGGTCCATGGGCGTGGGTGCGGCTGCCTTCGTGTCGCGTTGATTGACTTTGGTGTTGTCGGGCGCGACCGCCGCCTCTTTCGTCTTGTCGACCGGCGCGCTCGCAGCGGCGGGCTCGGGTGCCTTCGCAGGTGGCGGCGCGGCGTTGTGATGATACGGGTCGGAGTCCCGAGTGCGGGCTACCTCGTCGCTCCGCCCCGGCTCGAGGGCGTCGGACGACGCGGGCCGCATCTCGTAGTCGTGGTGTGCCGGCGTGGCCAACGCGGCATGGTCCGCATGGTCTGCCGTATGGTCGCTGGCCTCGCTGTCTGCGCTGCGAGCGGGCTCCGAATTGCCGCCGCAAGCGACGAGCGACAAACCGCTGAGCAGCGTCGAAAGCAGGATCGGGTTTCGCATCATGCTTTCGCCATAAGCAGCCTATGTGCCAAGGACGGGGGACCCCTCGTGGGCTTCCGCCGGTTGATTGCAGGACGAAGGCGCTGCGAACCGCCCCGCATGGACACAATGCGGCGCGCTTTGCCGACCTGGCATTCGACAGCCGCTGCTCGGAACACCTCTCGTTGCTCGCGCTGGCGCAGGGTGTAGCAAAACGCCTCGTAGCGGTGCGCGTAGCCGCCATTGCGCGTAGCCGCATGTGGGAACTCAAACGCGGGGGGCGCAAGATGATATTCTTTAAGTTCTGACCTGCTCCGCGTCTGATTGGACCGCTGATGGATAACCCGGTCGACCTCCTGCTCGTCGACGACGAGGCGCGCAACCTCGACGCGCTCGAGATCGTCCTGTCCGACCCAGGGTATCACCTGCTGCGCGCGCAGGATGCGGACAGCGCGCTGAAGCTCCTCCTCGCGCACGACGTTGCGGTCATCGTGCTCGACATCAAGATGCCCGGCATCGGCGGCTTCGAGCTCGCGCGCTTGATCAAGAACACGAAACGCTTTCGCGAAACGCCGATCGTCTTTTTGACCGCGTACCTCGACGACGACGACATCGTGGCCGGCTACGGGGCGGGCGGCGTCGACTACCTCACGAAGCCGATCAACCCGCCCATTCTCCGCCAGAAGGTGGCCGTGTTCGCGGATCTGTTCCGCAAGACGCGTGAGCTCGCGTCCGTCAATCTCGAGCTCGAACGCCTGAACGAAAAGCTCGAGGAGCGCGTCGCCGAGCGCACCCTCGAGCTCCAGAAGTCGGAGGCTCAGCTCCGGCTCGCCGCGAAGCAGAAGGACGAATTCTTGGCCGTCCTCGCGCACGAGCTCAGGAATCCGCTGGCACCCCTGCGCACGGGCATCGACCTGCTTCGTCGCGTGCAAGGCCCGACTCCCGCGCCTGCGCCGCTCGATCGCACTCTCGCCGCGATGGATCGGCAGGTCCATCACCTCGTCAGGCTGATCGACGACCTGCTCGACGTGTCGCGCATCAGCCGGGGACTGCTCGAGCTCAAGCGCGAGCATGTCGAGCTCGCGGCCATCGTGCGCGGCGCCGTGGACGGAGCCCGCCCCTGGTTCGACCGACGCCAGCAGCTCATCACCGTGGACGCGGTGGGCTCCTTCTGGGTCCAAGCCGATCCCACGCGCGTCACGCAGATCCTCACGAATCTCCTGCACAACGACGCGAAATTCACGCCGCAGGGTGGGCCGGTGCACGTGAGCCTCGCGCCCTCCGGCGACGGCGCGCTCATCCAAGTGCGCGACTCGGGCCTCGGGATCCCCACCGAGCAGCTCGAGCGGGTGTTCGACATGTTCGTCCGCATCGAACGCCCTGGCGCCACGGTGCAGCCCGGCCTCGGGATCGGCCTGGCACTCGCACGAAGGCTCGCCGACATGCACGACGGCTCCCTCAGCGTGACGAGCGACGGCGAAGGATGCGGGACGAGCTTCAGCTTGTTCCTGCCCGGTGTTGCGCATACCGCCCAAACGGCGCCCAGCACGCGCCCGCCAGCACGCCCGTCGGCGGGGGCGCCCCTCGAGATCGTCGTCGTCGAGGACAACGAAGACGTCGCGCAGGTGCTCGTGGAATGGCTGAAAGACTTCGGACACCGCGTGCACGTCGCCCACACCTGCTCGGCCGGCATTGCGCTCATCCAGGAAAAGCGCCCCTCCATCGTGCTCTGTGACCTCGGCCTCCCCGACGGGCACGGGACGGACGTGTCTCGCGCCGTGCGTGCCACCTTCTCCTCGCGAACGCCGCTCATGGTCGCGCTCACCGGTTGGGGCCGCGACGACGACAAACGCGGCACGAAGGACGCCGGGTTCGACCATCACCTCGTCAAACCGGTCAACCCCGCCGCCCTCCATGACCTCATGGCTCGCGTCGACCCCGTCCTCGACGAGATGGGGAGCCCCGATTCACCGGCGAAGGTGGGCGTCGCGCCCGCGTAGCGCTCACATGCCCGCGGCGGGCGCGTGATAGTCGTAGACCTTGATCCAATCGACTTGCGAGCTCGTCGGAGCGGAGGTCTCCGTCAACGCCCCCGCCCAATCGGCCGAGCTCGAAGCCCAGATCGTGAGCAGGATCGTCTCCGGCAACCGGAGCAGAGCAATGTTCGACGTCCAGGTGCGGAGCAGCACGCCGTCGGCGAAGTACTTCACGCCCGCGGGCGTCCACTCGAGGTCGTAAACGTGGAAATCCGTTTCGGCGTTGAAGCCGAGATCGACGACCTGCGGGTCCTGGGTGGGACTCACGGACGCCGTGCAGGTCGGGTTGACGGTTCCCGTGTAGACCATCGCGTTGAGCTGCGACGAGTTACTGGATTTTCCGAGATGCTCGATGTCGATCTCGTTCCAGTCGCAGTTCGGGTACGGCGTGTAAAAGAGCACGAGGCCGGACACGACGCCCGACCCGGCCGCGAAGCGCATCCGCGCCGAGACCTTGCCGTAGGTCAGCGTCTTCACGGAGCGCATCTCCACGCCGAGGTACGGTTTTGCCGCGCCGCTCGGAGCCGCCGTCAGCGAGATCGTGAGCACGCCGTCGGCCA
>DASUGE010000032.1:0-6832 GCA_036274215.1 Polyangiaceae bacterium
GCGAGAACGCCGAATACCACGCGGCCAAGGAGCGCCAGGGCCTGGTCGAAGCCCGCCTCAAGGACATCGAGGACAAGCTCGCCCGGGCCGAGATCATCGATCCGACCAAGCTCAGCGGCGACCGGGTGCGCTTCGGCGCCACCGTTACCCTCACGAACCTCGACAGCAACGAGGAGTCCACCTACCAGATCGTGGGTGCCGACGAGGCGGACATCAATCACGGGCTCATCTCCATCTCCGCGCCGCTCGCTCGCGCCCTGATCGGCAAGAGCATCGGCGACGAGGTGGTCGTCCAGCTCCCCGCCGGTACGCGCCGCTACGAGATCGGCGTCATCGACTTCAAGTGAGCGGCACGCCGGGGCATTCGGGGGCGTGATTCGACGCTTCGGCCTCTCCGCGCTCGCGGCGCTCGGGCTCGCGCTCGGCGAGGTGCTCGCAGTGCTCGCGCTGGAGCACCGGCGCGTCGCCAGCATCTGGGAGGCTGAGCGCGGCGTGCTGTGGCTGCTACCGACGCTCCTCGTGCTCGCCACGCCGGCGGGGCTCGCCGGCGCGCTCGTCGATCTCGTGCTCGTGAGCCGCGCCGCGCAGGCTCGAGCCGTGTTTGCGGCGGGGAGCGGCGTTTTTGCGGCGGCGGTCGGCTTCGGTGTCGGCGGTGGGCGGCACCTCGCCTCGCTTGGGTCGCGCGGGGGGTTCGCGCTCGCGCTCGGGGCCGTCGCCGCGGGGCTCGCGTTCGTCGCCCACCCGCCGCTCGTCCGGGCGCGGCGGGAGCTACCGGCAGCATTCGGCGCGGGAGCGCTCGGCGCGATCCTCGTGCTCGAGCTCGTCAATCGGTTCGTGCTCGTGCGGCTCTACCCGGCGTTCCACCTCGGGCTCGCTCTAGGCGCGCTGACGCTGGCGCCGCTGGCCGCCCTCGCGCTCTTTCCGGCGCCCGCGCGCCCACGCGGACGCACGGGTTGGGCGGCGCCGCTGGTCGTTGTGGCTGCGCTCGCCGTCGCCGTGCCCGCGAGCGCTCGGCGCCTCGCGCACTTCGATAACTTTCGTCTGATCCTGCTGGAGGCGGCGCCCCTCGGCGGTCGTGCCGTGGAGGTGGCCGCCCGGATCGCGCCGCCGCCTGCCTGGGACGAGAGCTCACTCGATACGCCGCTCGCGTGCCCGAGCTGCGGGCCGAGCACGACGGGGAAGCTTAGCCTCGATCTGCGCGGGCGCGACCTCCTGCTCGTCACGATCGACGCGCTGCGGGCCGACCACGTGGGCGCGTACGGCTACGGGCGCCCGACGACGCGCGTGCTCGACGCCATGGCCGCGGAGGGCGTCACCTTCGGTGAGGCGTACACGGCCACGCCGCACACCTCGTACGCCGTGACGTCGCTCATGACGGGCAAGTACATGCGCCCGCTCCTCATGCAGGACATGGGGCTCGATTCGGACACCTGGGCCGGCTTGCTGCGCACCTACGGCTACCGCACGGCAGCGTTCTACCCGCCTGCGGTGTTCTTCATCGACGCCGACCGCTTTCGGACGTTCAGCGAGCGCGCGCTCGACTTCGAGTACCGCTGGGTGGAATTCGCCGAGGGCGATCAGCGCGTTGCCCAATTCGAGCGCTACCTGAGGGAAGCGCCGCCGGATAAGCCGCTCTTCGCGTGGGTCCACCTGTTCGGGCCGCACGAGCCGTACCAGGCCCATGCCGATTTCCCGTTCGGGGAGCGCGACGTCGACCGCTACGACTCCGAGATCGCAGCGGCGGACGCGACGCTCGGCCGGTTGAAGTCCGCGTTCGCGGCCGCGCGCCCGCGGTCCGCCGTGATCGTGACCGCCGATCACGGCGAGGAGTTCGGCGACCACGGCGGGCGCTACCACGGCACCAGCGTCTACGAGGAGCAGGTGAGGGTGCCGCTCGTGGTCTGGGCGCCGGGCCTCGTGACGAAGCGGCGCGTCTGGGAGCCCGTCCAGCTCGTGGACCTCCTGCCGACCGTGCTGGCGGCGCTCGACATCCCGCGGCCGCCGCGCCTGCGCGGGCGTGACCTCGGGCCGCTCATCGCCGCCGAGCCGAAGCCGGGGGAAGGGTTCGCGTACGCCGAGACCAACGATCAGGCGATGGTGGCGAGCGGCTCGCTGCGCCTGGTTTGCGCGCGGCGGATCGGCGCGTGCCAGCTCTTCGATCTCGCGAGCGATCCCGGCGAACGCCGCGATATCGCAGGCAATCGTCCCGGCGACCGCGATCGCCTGCGCGAGAAGCTGCGCCAGATGGGCGCCTCGCACGGGCGCTACGAGCTCGGTGGCTTGCGCGCCGAAGGCAAGGGCTGGCCGGTGCCGATCCGGCGTGCGCTTGCAGGGGACGGGGAGGCAGCGCCCGAAGTTGCCGAGCTCCTCGACGACGCCGAGCTCGACGTCCGCCGCAAGGCCGCCGAGGTCCTCTTCGAGCTCCGCCAACCAGGGGTCGCGCCGGCGCTGCGTCTCGCGCTCGGCCGTGAAGAGGACGCGGACGCGAAGGCGTGGGAAGCGCTCGCGCTCACGCGCTTGGGGCAGGGGGCGCCACTCGTCGGCGAGCTCGTGACGGGCACCGATCAGCGCTTTCGCCGGCTCGCCGCCCTCGCCCTCGGGGAGTCGGGCGACAAACGGGGCGAGGCGGTGCTCATCGACTGGTGGCTGCACCCAAACGATAGGAATTTCGAGCGCTCACGCGAGATCCTTCAAGTATTCGGTGAGCTCAAAATCAAGGATGCGACGGGGCCCCTCGTGCAATCCCTGGGCGACGTCCGGCTGCGACCCCACATCGCGCGCGCGCTCGCGCGCATCGGCGAGGACTCGGCGCGCGGTGCCTTGCTCAAGGCGCTGTCGGACGAACGGATGCAGAGCACGCGGCTCGCGCTCGCCGAGGCGCTCATCGCGCTCGGTGCAAAGGACGAGATGGCGGCGCCGCTGCGACGGTACCTCGGCGTCCCCGATCCGCTGCCCAACGGGCTCGGGCTCGCGCTGAAGGCAAAGGTGCTCGATTACGTCGGCGGGCCCGAGCCGCGAGACTTAGCGAAGCTCACCAAGCACGCCGATCTCGGCCAAGCCATCGAGCTCACGATCCCGCCTGGCGGCAACGGCCACGGCGTGCGGCTGCTCGTCCGCGCGACCAGCACCGGTACGGCTCCCGGCGAAGTACGCGTGAGCGCGGGAACGCACCTCATCCGCTTCGACCGGGAGGGCCAGCCCAAGCGCCAGCGCGGCGTTCCGGCGCTCGACGAGCAGCGGGCGCTCCGCGTTCTCGTGCCGCCGTCGGACCAGCCCGTCGAGGTGTACGCCACGGTGCCGCCGTCGCTCGGCCTTCGCCCCGGCCTGCGGACAGCGGTCGTCGTGTACGCGAGCAGCGGCGTTTCGGTCGAAGCGGTGGCCCTGGTTCCGCTTTCGGACGAGCTGCCGCCGCCGCCGCCCGAGCCCTGGAAGCCCGGGCCGTAAGCCTCCCCTTGGCCCCCCAAACGCTGTGGTATAGACGCCGCCCGTGTCCAGGGAAGAAGCCCCAAAAGCCATCCGCGATCGCAACCAGAAGATCCGCGACGAGGCAGCCCAGAAGCGCAAGGCGCGCCGCGACTCCGAGCGACGTGCGGCCGTCTCCCGCAACCTCGGCGCCGGCGAGATGGTCGACGACGCGCTCGCCCGCGGCACTCAGGCGGCCACGAGCTGGCTCAAGCGCCACTTCAACAAGCTGCAGTGGGTGATCGTCGCCGTCGCCGTCGGCGGCATCGGCAGCCAGATCTATCGGAGCCGCGTGCACAAGGTCGACGCCAAGGCCACCGACGCGTTGATGGCGGGGGTCATGGCCGAGCTCGGCCGCGTCGGCACGGACGAAGAAGGCGCCGTCGATCCGAGCACCAACATCGCGGATCCGCGCCAGCACTTTGCCGACGACGCCGCGCGACTCAAAGCCGCGGAGGAGCATTTTCGCGCGGCCGACGGTAGCCCGACGCTGAAGACGCTCGCGCAGCTCGGGCTCGCCGGCGTGCTCTACGACGAGGGGAAGACCAAGGACGCGCTCGCCGTGTACCGCTCGGTTCACGACAGCGCGCTCGCCAAGACCGACACCGACGTGCGCCTCCGCTCGACGGAGGGTGCCGCCCTCGCGGAGGAGGCCCTCGGCAACAAGGACGCGGCCAAGAAGGGCTACAAGGAGCTCGAAAGCAGCGACGTCCCGGCCTTCGTCTTGCTCGGCCTCTACCATCAGGCGCGGCTGGCTTTTGCCGCCGGCGAGCGTGACGCGGCCAAGGAGCTCCTGAAGAAGGTCATCGACAAGGCGGGCACCCCGTCGGCCGATACACCGCCCGGCTTCGCCGTCACCGCCGCCAAGGAGCTGCTCGCGACGATCGATCCGAACGCGGTCCCCAAGCAGCAGCTCACGCCCGAGCAGATCCAAGCGCTGATGCAGCAAGCCGCGGCCAAGCAAGAAGGCCAGGCGTCCGGCGACGCCTCCGGCATCACGAAGGAAAAGCTCAACGAGATCCTGAATAACGTCAAGAAGCAGCAGGCGCCCGCGAGCGCGCCGTCGAGCACCCCGTGATGCTCCGGCGAGCGCTCGGACTCGCCTCGCTCGCGCTCCTGACGGGTTGCAGCGCGGTCGGCACGGGGGCGCACCCCGATCTCCCGCCGTTCGTCGTGCGCCCAAGCGGCGCGCTCAACGTCATCTACCAGCGCCACGTGCTCGCGCCGTCGCGTATCTCCGGCGAGCCGTACGAGCGCGGCGCGGCCGAGATCGATCACATCCATAAGCGCGTCTTCGTCGGCTCGAGCGATCGCGGGCTCTACGCGCTCGGTGCGGCGGACGGTGCCGTCCTCTGGCGCTTCGAGACGCTCGGCTTCGTCCAGTGCGCGCCGCTCTACGACGCGGTCGAGGACGTCGTGTACTTCGGCTCGAACGACGGGGCCCTCTACAAGGCCGACGCCCGCACGGGGCGCCTCATGTGGCGCTTCATGACCAACGCGGAAGTCAGCAGAAGGCCAGTGCTTTCCGGCGGCCTCCTCTACGTCGCCAACGCCAACGACACGATCCTCGCGCTCGATCCCAAAACGGGGGAAATGCGCTGGCACCAGCACCGTACCCCCGCGATGGGCATGGAGGTCGCGGGCTACTCGGGCATCAGCATCTATCGCGACAAGGTCTACTCGGGCTTCAGCGACGGCACCGTGCTCGCCTTCGACCCGCGCACGGGCGCCGAGCGGTGGCAGCCGGTCGATCTCGCGGCCGAGGTCGAGGCGCAGACGGGGGAGGCACCGCGCTACCTCGACGTCGACACGACCCCGGTGCCGGACATGCTGCACACGGGCCCAGTCGTGTTCGTCGCGAGCTACGCGGGCGGCGCTTTCGCGCTCGACGCGGACACGGGGACGCAGGTCTGGTCGAATCCCGGCGTTCTCGGGGTGCACGAGCTCGTGCTCTGGTCGCAGCCGGAAGGCCCGAATACCCCCGCGCGCAAGCTCCTGCTCGCCGCCAGCGGAACGAGCGGCCTCTGGGCGCTCGACCCGGAAAACGGGTCCGAGGTGTGGCGGCGCTCGCTGCCGAGCGGCGGCGTTTCGGCCCCGGTTCCGTTCCAGGGCACGTTGCTCGTCTCGACCACGCGCCTCGGCGTCTTCCTGATCTCGCCCCTCGGCGGCGAGCTGATCGACGGCATCCACATGGCCGACGGCTCCTGCATGACGCCCGCCGCCGACGGCTCGCGCGCCTTCGTGCTCACGAACAGCGGCTCGCTGCTCGCGCTCAGCGTTTCCGCGCCGCGCGTCTCCGTCACGTCGAACCGCCTGCCGCTGTAAATCGCGTCTTTTTTGAGACGGAGGGCAGGGGCTCGTCAGCGGACGCGCCCGAGGGCGAACTTCAGGTATTCGCCCTCGGGAAACGCCGGCAACACCGGGTGATCGAAGCCGGCGCCGCGGAGCTCCTCGAGCTCGAACCGGCGTCCAGCGGCTCGCGTTCCCGTGTCGACGCTCGTGAGGAATGTCTTGCGATCCACCTGGCTCGAGCAGGAAGCCGCGCAGAAGATACCGCCAGGTTCGACGACCGCGGCAGCGAGCGCGTGCAGGCGCCGGTACGCTCCGAGCGCCGCCGTGAGTCCCGCGCGATTCTTCGCGAAGGCCGGCGGATCGGAGATGACGAGCCCGAAGCGTTCGCCACGGCTCTTCGCGCCCTCGAGGTACTCGAATGCGTCGACCGCATGAAAACCGGCGCGGGACGCGTCCACGGCGAGCCCATTGAGCTCGAAATTGCGGCGCGCCGCGGCGATCGCCGGCCGCGCGACATCGACGGTATCCGTGCGCGCCGCCCCGCCTTTCGCCGCATAAAGCGAAAAACCACCCGTGTAACCGAACAGATTCAGCACGCGGAGGCCCCGAGCGCGTGCGCCGACCTCCGCGCGATTCTCGCGCTGATCGAGAAACAGCCCGCCTTTCTGCCCGTGCGCGAGATCGACGACGAACCGCACGCCGTTCTCGACGACCTCGAGCTCACGGCCGCCGCCGCGCCGCTCGCGGTCGATGACGTCGCGGATCGGCAAGAGCGGGCTCGCGGTGAGACGCTCCGCGAGCTTCCCGTACGCGGCGCGCGCGCCCGCGCCGTCGAAGCGCATCGTTGCCGTGTCCGCGTAGACGTCGACGTGAACACCCGGCAAGCGATCGGCTTCGCCGTGAACCCAGCGAAAGGTGTTCGTCGTGCCCCTGTCGAGCTTCGATAAGCGTCGCTCGAGGGCAACAGCAAGCCGCTCAGCGAGTATTTCCGGCCAGTCGAAGCTCCGCTCGAGGCTCACGACGCGCAACGCAATGGGCGACTCCGCGTCCCAAAACCCGGTCGCGAGGTAGCGCCCGT
>DASUGE010000033.1:0-4614 GCA_036274215.1 Polyangiaceae bacterium
GCCAGCGCGAGGTGACGTTGACGCTGTGCGCGCCGGCGCGAGGTGACGTTGACTCTGTGCGCGCCGACGCGAAGTGCCGTTGACGCTGTGCGCGCCCGCGAAACGTGCGCTGGCCCGTTGTCGGTGGCCTCGTCTTGAGTCTAGCGATGGTGCTTGGGCGGGGTCGTCTGGCGACGTTGCCGTTGTGCGCGCCGGCGCGGAGTCCCGTTGACGCTGTGCGAGCCGAAGCAACGTGCGCTGGCGCGTTCTCGATGGCCTCGTGTTGAATCTAGCTATGGTGCTTGGGCGGGGTCGTCTGGCGGCGTTGACGCCGCTCGCGCGGACGAGCGGTGCGTTCACGCCTTCGCCGTCGCCTCACCTTGATCCTTGGTGCCGGTGCTGGTGCCGGGGCTCCGGGGCGCGGCGGGTCGTGGCTTGCTCAGGTGCTCGGCCGAGGGTGCGGAGAGGTGTTGAATGGTTGTCGACTCGAGTCGGCGTGCGGAGGAGGCTGAAAAGCATTTCTGGGGCGTTCGCGCGGCGGCGTCGCGAGGAGGAATGCCGACGTTCGGGCAGCAACGATGTCGTGCCGCTCGGTGCTGCAGCGTGCGACGCATCGGCGCATGGCGCGCGACGCATCGGCGCATGGCGCGCGACGCATCGGCGCATGGCGCGCGACGGGCTTCTGCCGTTCGTTTCGTCGGGGCGTGCCGTCTGCTCCTCGGCGCCGTCGGTGCGGCGGGCTTCGCGCGCTGGTCGGGACGTGCGGTCGTCGCTCGCACGTGGAGCCCGACCGCTCCGGAGGGGCGTTGCGTGCATGGTGTGGTCCGGTCGAGACGAGGACGACCATGCAGCGCTTTTCAGCCTGCGAGGCACCGTGACGCGCGGTGGCAATCTCCAACACACGAAGGCGCGAGTCGGCTGCGGTGTTCGCCACGCAAACCACGTGTTCGTGACACGGGCGACGCTTAGCCGTCGTGCACTGAGGCGCCGCTGGCGGTGGGCCGGCTGCGGAGGTGCTTGGCGGAGGCTCTGGCCGTAGTCGAGCCGTCGATGGGGTTCGAAACGACGACGCGCGCTTCGATCGCCGATCGAAGCGCGCGTCGAGCCGAGCGCGGGGTTACTTGAGGTCGTAGGCTTCGACGGCGTTGTCGACGAAGCGGGGGACGAGGATGCGGTTGCGCTTGGTGTCGTAGCCGATGTCGGCGGGGCCTTTGACGCCGTGGACGACGGGCTCGAAGGTGCCGCCGAGCTTGCCGCGGAAGACGGCGGAGGCCTGCCAGCTCGAGACGAGGAGGTTGTCGCCGACGCTGACGAGGCCGTCGAGACCGCCCTTCGGAAGGTGCGTCACCTCTTGGAGCTCGCCCTCCGGTCCGAGGCTGAAGACGGTGTCGGCGTTGAGCGAGTTGACGATGACCTTCTTGTCGAGGACGAGGATGCCGTTCGGGCCGTTCAGGTCCTTCGATTTGGCGAGGGGCTTTACTTTGCCGGCCTTGTCGATGACGTAGACGGCGTCACCGCCGGCGGGCTCGAGGCCCTTCGCGCCTTCCTTCACGCCTGAATCGGTGACGAAGATGCGGCCGTCGGCAGCAGCGGCGACGTCGTTCAGGAAGACCGAGTCTTTGATCGGGATGTCGCCTTTGGGGGCACCGGTCTTGGCGTCGAACTTGCGAACGACCGTGATGTCGGAAACGTAGAGCACGCCGCCGGAGATGGCGCTGCCCTTCGGCGCGTCGAGCTTCACCTTGCCGGCGCCGCCTTCGATGAACTTCGGCTTGGTGACTTTGCCGTCACCCGAGATCTCCGTGATGTAGCCGTTGTTGTCGGCGGTCGACGGCGTGCCGTTGATGTTCGAGACGAGGTAGCGATCGGCCGCAGCGTCGTAGAGCACGCTCTCCGGCGTCGCGATGCCTTCGGCGACCTTCCACACGGGCACGGAGGCCGGCGGCTCGGGAGGTGTTGCGGGTGCGGGCGCGGCCGCAGGCGCTGCGGCTGCTGGTGCCGGCGGGGGCTCCGCGGGCTCTGCCGCGGGGGGCGGCGGGGGCGGGGGCGGCGCGGGAGCTGGCTCGGAGCCACCGCAACCGGCTGCAAAAGCGAGCAGAAACGGGACCGTATGGAGTGCGCTGCGAGTCGTCATGGGCCCCGGAATTAGAACCCGTTCAAGCGCGCGTCAACCCTCGACGGCGGCTCTTCGCTCGACTGTTGCAGAAAGCCACGCATCATTGTGGCGAGGAGGCGTAGTGGCCCCCAAAATTCACGATCGATGCGAACGGTCTGCGCTGTAGTGAGCATTTCCTTGGCATCCGGGCTCGGGACGGGCCGCGCGCATGCGACGGAGCCGAGCGAGTCGGCTGAAGCGAAACTGGATGAGCAGGAGCTTTTCGCACCGTATGCGCCGAGCCGAACCAAGTCGCACGCCAAGCGCTGGTACGGATGGCAGACGCTGCTCGGAGATACCGCGTCGGTGACGTTCTTCCTCGCGACGGGCAGGAGCCTCGAAGCGTATGCGCTGGTTCCGTACGCCACCCTCGGGCCGGCGATTCACTTCGCGCACGGCAACGTCGGGATGGGCTTCGTGAGCTTCGGGACGCGCGTGTTTTTGCCGCTCGCCGGCGGCCTCGCGGGCATGGCGCTCGGAAGTGCAACCCAAGGCTGTGATGGTGAGATCGCGTGCTTGGGGCCCGGTGCCGTCGGCTTCGTGGTCGGCATGGCCGGTGCGATCACCATCGACGCGTCCCTCTTGGCGCACGACGAGAGCAGGCGGTCTACGCCTGCGTCGCACGCGAGGCTTGGTCTCGCTCCGTCCGTCGCCTACGACGGTCGCAAAGCGAGCTTCGGGCTCGTCGGCCAGTTCTAGCGGGTCCTCCCAGCCGGACGAAGCATGCTGGCTCGAAGCGTCTTGCCGGCTGAAAGGTCGACGGCCGATGGGGCGTGGGGTGCCTCTCGGCGGACAAGTGATTCCGCCGCTTTTCTTTGTGTTTGTTTTCGGGGCCCCGGCCCCGAAAACGGCGTTCTTCGAACTTGATTCATTTGTCCATGAGCTCGTTCCTCAAGGAACCTAGTTGAGGCAGGGCAGGCGGGGCGAGTACTCTCGCGGTCTTTCGAAATGCCGAAACGTTCTTGCCGATACATCGTTGGTTCGGGAGCCCGCCGTTGACGTTGCGCATGGGAGTGCTCGGCGTGGGCGAGCGAGGTGGCGCGTACGCTCGGGCTCTCGCGAGCGGCGGCGTGGCGCGCGCGCGTCTGGCAGCCGTGGCGGATATTGCGCCGGGGGCGTTGCTCGGGTTTCCCGACGCACAGCAGTTTGCGGATGACGTGAGTCTGCTCGCGGCGCGCTCGCTCGATGCGCTGGTCATCGCTACGCCGCCGGCCGTGCACGCGCAGGCGACGCGGTTGGCGCTCGACGCCGGCCTTCATGTCCTCACGGAGAAGCCGCTCGCGTCGCGCCACGCCGACGGCAGGCGCTTGCTCGCGGACATCGAGCGCGCCGAGCGACGCGGGTGCGTGGTCGCCACGGCGTTTCCGCTGCGCGCCGACGCGCGCTACCTCGAGCTCGGTCGGATCCTCGAGCGGCGTGAGCTCGGTCGCCTCCAGCGCGTGTGTTGGACGGTCACGGACTGCTTTCGAACCGACGCCTACTACCGAGCGAGCCAGTGGCGCGGGACGCGCGAGGGAGAAGCGGGCGGGGTGCTGCTCAATCAGGCGTTGCACCAACTCGATCTCTGGCAGCGGCTGTTCGGCATGCCGGCGCGCGTGCAGGGGCACTGCGCGTTCGGGCTGTTTCACGCGATCGAGGTCGAAGACCAGGTCACGGCGTACCTCGAGCACGACGACGGCATGACGGGCGTTTTCGTGGCCAGCACGAGCGAGCCGCTCGGGGTGAATCGACTCGAGATCCACGGCGATCGCGGCCGCATCACGCTCGAAGGGCGCGAGCTCGTCGTCGAGCGCACGACCGCGCCGGCAGTGAGCTCGCCCGCGGGGGCGCGCATCCGCGTCGCGAGCGAGGTCGAGCGCCGCACGCTGCCGGTCGGTGGCTTGGACCCGACGGGATTGCTCGAAGACTTCGTCGCCGCGATCCTCGACGGCACGCGCCTCGTGTCGCCCGCAGTGGACGGGCGCGCGCTCGACCTCGCACACGCCATCTTGCTCTCCAGCCGCGAGCGCCGTCCCGTCGAGCTGCCCGCGCTGCCCGCGCCGGCCGCCGCCGCTCATCTTTCCGGCTGAGGGGAAGGGCGCGACCGACGAGCCAGAGCCGCTGAAAGAACCCATCACGAGCTGTGACCGGGGTTTCTCACTGGCAATGACCCGACCTGCCTGAATTGCACTCTTCGGCTTTAGCGGCGGTACTCGGCGTGGCCCGGCAACGCCAGGGGTAGTGGTGCTAAGCTCGGGCCGGTGACACGAGCTCCGTTCCGCACCCTCGTCGTGGGCGTCGCCGGTGCATGGCTGACGACGCTCGGCGCCTGTGGTCGCACGGCACCGACGCTCGACGACACGTTCGGCTACGGGGACGACGACACGGCGTTGACGGGCGGCACCGGTGCACGCGGGGGTTCGAGCGCTCGCGGCGGCTCGAGCAGGGGCGGGTCGAGTCGCGGAGGCAGCACCTCGAGCGCCGGCGGGTCGGTGAACGAC
>DASUGE010000034.1:0-9427 GCA_036274215.1 Polyangiaceae bacterium
GGCGCTCGTCAATCACCCGAACGTCGTCACCATCTACTCGTTCGGCGAGCACGGCGATCGGCCCTTCTTGGCCATGGAGCTCGTTCAGGGCAAATCGCTCGATCGATTGCTGGACGAGAACGACGGCGAGCTCGACCTCGACCGCGCGCTCGGGCTGCTCGATCAGGCCTGTCAGGGCCTCGTTGCGATTCACGAGGCGGGCGCCGTGCACCGCGACATCAAACCGTCGAACCTGCTCGTCGACGCGCACGACCGCCTGCGCATCTGCGATCTGGGGCTCGCGACCTCGTACCGGGACGCGAGCGGCCGGCGCGAGGTCGTCGGCACGCCGGGCTACATTGCTCCCGAGATTTTGCTCGGGCAAAGCGAGGCGAACCCGCGGAGCGACGTGTATTCGCTCGGGTGCGTCGCGTACGAGCTCCTCGCGGGTCGCCCGGCGTTCCGCCCGACGCCCGGCGAGGAGCACCGGCTCGACCATTTGGCGCGGCAAGCGCCGCCGCCGAGCGAGGTCCGCCCCGGGCTGCCCAAAGTCTTCGACGGCGTCGTCATGGCGGCGCTCGAGCGAGACCCCCACCGGCGCACGGCGAGCGCGGAGCGCTTTCGGCAGGCGCTGCTCGACGCGCGCGCGGCCACCGTCGACCCCGCGCGGATCCTCGTCGTCGACGACGATTCCGACACGCGGCTCACCTTGCAGATGGCGCTCGAGACCGAGTTCCCGAGCGCCGAGATCGAGAGCGCCCCCGACGGGGAAGCCGCGCTTGCCGCCTTCGCGCGCCGGGCTCCCTCGGTCGTCGTCTCGGATCTGCAGATGCCGGGGACCGACGGCGTCGGCCTCGTCAAATCGCTGCGGGCACGCCCGGACGCGAGCGCCGTTCCCATCGTGCTCTTGACGGCGAGCGGTGGGCCCGACGCGTGGCGACGCGCCTCGGCGCTCGGCGCCGACGGTTTCGTGGTGAAGCCGGCGAACGTGCAGGATCTCGCGGCGGTGATTCGACGCGCCGTGCGCGAGCGACGCGCGCAAGCGGGTGGATGAGCGGCGCTCAGTCGCGCATCGCTTCGATCGGCGAGACGCTGGCGGCGCGGACGGCTGGATAAAACCCGCCGAGAATGCCCATGAGCCCGCCGAAGACCAGCGAGCCGACGAGCACCGCGGGATTCGGGTCGAAGGAGAACGTGACCTCCTGCCAGGTCGCGAAGTTCATCATCGACAGCTTCACGAAGCTCATGCAGAGGGCACACGCGATGCCGAGCAGGCCGCCCGCGAGGGAAAGCACGGCGGATTCGACGAGGAACGAGCTCAGGATCGAGAAGCGCGAGAAGCCCAAGGCGCGGAGCGTTCCGACCTCGCGCTGGCGCTGCGAGACCGCGGCGAGCATCGTGATCAGCGCGCCGATCATGGCGCCGCCCGACAGGAAGAACACGATCACGCCGCCCATGATCTTGATGAACAGCGACGTGCCGCTCGACTGCTTCTCGTAGTAGCCGGCTTCGGTGAGGGCCTCGAGGCCGAGCCGCTTGTCGCTCTCCATCGTGGCCTTGAAAGCGTCGAACTTGGCGGGAGAGTCGAGGCGCACGGTGGCGGAGGAGACGAGGCCTTCGCGCCCGAAGGAGGAGCGCGCCGTGTCGACGCCGGCCCAAACCTCGGATTCGAAGCTCGAGCCGCCCGATTCGAAGATGCCCACGACCTTGACCGGGCGGTTCTTCTTGAGATCGAAGCTTTGCTCGAGATCCATGCCGGCGAACTTGCCGCGCAGGCCTTTGCCGATCATGACCTCGTCCGTGCCGGGGCGGGGCGGGCGACCCGCGACGACGTGCACCTCGGGACGCACTTCGAGCGCGGTTTCAGGGACGCCGCGCACGAGCACGTTCGAAACCTGGCCGTCGGTGCCGAGCTTGTCTTGAGCGATGACGATCACGACCTCGCCCGAAATCAGGCTCGTGCCGGAGGAGGAGCGCTTGACCCCGGGCGCGGCGCTGATGAGACCCAGCGTGCTCACCTCGAGGCTCGACGCCATCTCGGTGTCCGAGCCCTTGCGCAGGACGATCGCGTTGTCGGTGCGGCCGGCGCCGACCATCGTTTTCGTGATGCCCGTGCCGAGCATGAAGGCCGAGGCGAGGACAAACACGACGAGACCGATGCCGAGCGCGGTGGCGACGGTGGTCGTCTTGCGAACGAGCAGGCTCCGGACGTTGTAGCTGAGCGGGATCATAAGAACCTCATCCGACGCGGCGCAACGCGCTCACGACCTCCAGCCTGGAAGCGGTGCGAGCCGGGATGATCGCGGCGATCAAGCCGAGCAGAGCCGCCAGTACGAAGGACATCACGACGAGCTCCGGCGTCACGCGGAAGAAGGCGAAGAAGGCGCCGAGGTTCTCCTCCATCGCGGGCCCCATGCCCTTTTGCACGAACGGGTAGCCGATCGCGAGGCCGATGATGCCGCCCAGAATCCCGAGCACGAGGCCTTCGCTCAGGATGAACAGGACGATGTGCTTCGGCAAGAAGCCGATCGCCCGCAGCACGCCGTACTCGTGCGTGCGCTCGCGAACGCCCATCGCGATGGTGTTGCCGAGGATGAGCCCCATGATGAGCACCATCACGACGCTCACGATGTCGATCAGCCGGAGGATCGCCGACACCATGCCGAGGAACGACGCCTGCAGAGCGCGCTCGCTCATGCTGAGCGTCTGGATGTCGCGACTGTCGAACTTCGCGTCGACGGCCTTGGCGATCTCGGCGGCGCGGCCGGGGTTGTCGACGCGCGCCATGATCCAGCCCACCTGATCCCGAAGGCGCAGAGGACGCGACTCGTCCAGGTACTTGTACTGGAACCAGAGCGTCGAGCGATCGACGGTGGCTTTGTCGGCGGTGTAAATGCCGGAGATGTGGAACTCCCAGTCGCCGGGGTAGATGGTGCCGGAAAGCACGATCTTCTGGCCGACCTTCCAGCCTCGCTTCTTCGCGAGCGCATCGCCGATGATGCAGCCCTGCCGGTCCTGCATCCAGGCTTCCACCTGATCCTTCGGCACCTTGATCTCGTCGTAGACCTCGAGAAACTCCTTGGGCTCGACCGCGATCGTGCCGAAGAAATCGTCGGTGTGATTCGGGTCCTTGGCGCCGAACCAGCTCGCGTGAGCGACCTGCGTGATGCCCGGAATCGAGCGCATCTCCTCCACGTAACGGCGCGGGAGCTGCATGATGAAGCTCACCTTGTGTCGCGTGCCGATGCGGTCGCGCGACGCCTGCTCGGCCGACGCGGTCCACGACCAGATGACGGTGCGGAGCAGCAGGAAGAAGATGACGAGCACGGTCACGGCCGACAGCGTCAGCACCGTGCGTAGCTTGTTCCGCCAGACGTTGCGGGCGGCGATCGTGACGAGTCCCATGGCGGTTCCTCGGCTTGGCGCGCGGGCGCTAGTTCGCGAGGACTCCCTTGTCCAAGCGGTGGACGGTCTTGGCGCGATCGGCGGCTGCCGGATCGTGCGTGACCATGACGATGGTCTTGCCGAACTCGGTGTTGAGCTTCTCGAGCAGCTTCAAGATCTCGTCGGCGCTGTGGCGATCGAGATCGCCCGTCGGCTCGTCGGCGACGATGATCTTCGGGTCGGTGACGATGGCGCGCGCGATCGTGACGCGCTGCTCCTGCCCGCCGGAGAGTTGGCTCGGCAGGTGGCCGCCGCGATCCTCGAGGCCCACGGCCCTGAGGGCGATTTCGGCGCGCTTGCGCCGTTCCGCAGCCGGGAGCTTCGCGAGCAGGAGAGGGAGCTCCACGTTCTCGACCGCCGTGAGGACGGGCATGAGGTTGTAGGTCTGGAAGACGAAGCCGATGTTCGCCGCGCGCCAGCCCGCCCGTTGTCCCTCGCTCATCGAGCCGATGTCCGAGCCGTTGATGATGACCTTGCCGGAGGTCGGCTGATCGAGGCCGGCGATCAGGTTGAGGAGCGTGGACTTGCCCGAGCCGGAGGGCCCCATCAGCGCCTCGAACGACCCTTCCTCGATCGTGAGGTCGAGGCCCGCGAGCACGTCGAGCTGCTCCCGGCCTCGCATGAAGCTCTTTCGAACCTTCTCGAGGCTGATCATCTTGCCCTTGCTCGAGCCCTGTTCCGCGTCACCCATGGCCGCCCTTCCTTAATGCGCTTTGTCGCCGCCGCAAGGGGTGAGGCGCAACGGGCGTTTGAAACACCGCCGTGACGCGAAAAAAACCACGGCGCGAGCTGCGGCTGACGCCACCCGTCTCGGCGCGAGCCTAACCGCCCGACTTTTCCTTGACCCTCTGCCCGTCGGCGAGACCGGCGGCCGGCTTCTTGACGACCTTGGTGCCGGCTCCCGGGCCGCGCGCGAGCTCGAAGCCGCTGCCGAAGGGCGGACCGAGCTCGATGGGGGTCGCGCGCACCTTGCCGTCCTCGACGACGTAGACGACCTTCACCCCGCCGAGCGTCGCGATCGCCTCGCTCGGCACGATCGTCTTCGGGGGCGCCTTGAGCTCCGCCTTGTCGAGCTCGCTCGAGAGGAAGCTCACGCGTGCGGCCATGTCCGGCATCACGCCCTCGCGGTCGTCGACGAACGCGACCTTCACGGTGACGGTCGCTTTCGTCCGATTCACGCGCGGGGTGATCTCGTGGGCTTTGCCGCGGAAGCGCTTGGTCGGGTACGCGTCGAGCACGATCTCGCACGGACCGCCGACCTTCACCTGCGAGAGGCGCTGCTCGGGCACGTCGGTCTCGACCTCGAGCGTGGAAAAGTCTGCGATTTCGACGCCGCCCATGTCGACGGCGATGCCCGCGGGCTGCGGCGCGACCATCTCTCCCACCTCCGGCGGCTTGTTCACGACCGTGCCGCTGAGCGGGGCGATGACCTTGAACGAGCTCAAGGTGACGTTCAGCGCGGCGACGGCGGCAGTCGCTGCGCTGGCTTCGGCTTCGGACGCTTTCACCATCGCTTCGAGCGAGGTGACGCGCGTCTCGGCGTCCTCGGCGGCCGCCTTGGGCCCGATGCCCTCCTTGGCGAGGGCCTGCGCGCGGGTGAGCTGCACGCGCGCCTCGGCGAGCTGGGCCCGCGTGGTCTGTGCGCGCGCCCTGGCGGCGGCGACCTGGCTTGCGGCCGTCGCTATCTGCGCTTTCACGTCGGAAGGATCGAGCTCGAAGAGCACGTCCCCGGCGTTGATGTGCGCCCCCTCGCGGAAGTTCGCCTTGATGACTTTGCCCGGCACCTTGGCCGCGACCTTCGAGACGGCCTGCGCGACGATGTAACCCGTCGAGGTGAGCTCGACGCTCGCTTGGGCGGGGGACACGAGGGCGATCTCCGTGAGCTCGACCTCGGTCTTGAAGACCTTGGATTCGAGGTACGGCATGCCGACGGAATAGGCCGCCACCCCGGCGCCCACGAGGAGCGCGAGCCCGATCACGCGACCGACCCAGCGGCCGCCGCCCTGGCGCGGAGCGGGGTTTCGCTCGATGCGCAGTGCTGCAAGATCGCTGCTGAGCTGGTCGGCCATGGTGAAAGGGTCCTTAGTGCCGCGCTCCCGGAGTCGCAATATCTGCGGGGGGTCGGCTCGATTTGGCACAATCGGCCGAACCCGAGCGGCCCCGGGTCCGGGCGGGGTCGTGGATGTGGTATTTCGCAGGGTCCGCCGCTCGTCGGCCCCGTGTCCCGATGCGAAATCCGCTGAACCTGAGGAACGCCGCGATCCCGCGCTACAGCGAGACGTACGTCGAGAATCAGTACGCGCGCGAGAACCGGTTCATCACGCGCTCGCGGCGCAACGTGGACGCCTGGCCCACGCTCGAGAAGAGCCGCGAGACGACGTTGCCGGCGCCGCACCTGCCCGGGCTGCCGAAGGCGGCTGAATGTTATTACCATTGCTGGGACATCGCGTTCCGGAACTTCCGGCGCGCCACGAACGAGAACGGGTTCGTGTCCGACTACTCGTCGACGATGTACGACGACGCGCTCTTCATCTGGGACTCGGTGTTCATCACGCTCTTCGGGCGCTACGGCGACCGGGCGTGGAAGTTCCAGCACACGCTCGACAACTTCTACGCCAAGCAGCACCCCGACGGCGGCATCTGTCGCCAGCTCCGCGAGACGGATGGCACGGAGGTCTTCAGCCGTTTCGACCCCGCGGGCAGCGGTCCGAACCTGCTCGCCTGGAGTGAGTGGGAGTACTACCGCTTCAAGGGCGATCGCAGCCGTCTGGCCGACGTATACGCCCCGCTCGCCGCGCACGCCGAATGGCACCGGCACTACCGGACTTGGCCGAACGGTAGCTACTGGGGCACCGGTTGGGCGACGGGCATGGACAACCAGCCCCGCACGCCGAGCGGCGCGCACATCTGGTTCGATCACGCCCACCGCACGTGGGTCGATACGAACCTGCAGGCCGTGCTGAACAACCGGCTGATGGTGCGCATGGCCGAGGAGCTCGGGCGCGAGGAGGAGGTGCAAGCCTTCGCCGCCGAGAACGCCACGCTCGTCCCTTGGGTCAACCAATACCTGTGGGACGAGGGCACGGGATTTTACCACGACCTCCGGCGTGACCAATCGCGCGCCACGGAGCTCAAGACGATCGGCGCCTACTGGGCGCTGCTCGCGCGCGCGGTTCCGCAAGAGCGACTCGAGCGCTTCGTCGCGCACCTCGAGGCGCCGTCGGAGTTCCGGCGCGTGCATCGCGTGCCGAGCCTCTCCGCCGACACCCCGGGCTTCGATCCGGACGGCGGGCACTGGCTCGGCGGCGTGTGGGCCCCGACCAACTACATGGTCCTGCGCGGTCTGACCGAGCAGAAAAAGGACGATCTCGCCTACGCGATCGCCGAGAACCACTACCTGAGCGTGCTCGGCTCCTTCGAGAAAACGGGCTCGATCTGGGAGCACCACGCGCCCGACGCCCCGGCCGAGGGCCGCGGCCGCAAGGACTTCGTCGGCTGGACCGCCATCACACCGATTGCCGTGCTCTTCGAGTACGTGCTCGGCTTCCGCGCCGACGCGGTGAACGGCGAGCTCTTCTGGGACCTCCGCCGAACCGACGAGCACGGCGTGTACCGTTACCCCTTCGGCGCCGACGGCTCCCTAGACCTGATCGCCGCGGCCCGCGCGGACGAAAACGAGCGCCCCGCGCTCACCATCAAGAGCAACGTCCCGTTCCGGCTTCGGGTGCGCTGGGCCGGCGGCGAGGACACCCTCGACGTCGCGCCGACATGACGGAGCTCGTCTCGATCGACGGTCGCATCGTGCCGCCCGAAGCGGCGACCGTGAGCGTCTTCGACCGTGGCTTCCTTTACGGCGACTCCGTCTTCGAGGTGCTCCGCACCTATGGCGGCGTGCTCTTCGGCTTCGAGGAGCACCTCGCGCGGCTCGCCCGTAGCGCCAAGCTCGCGCTGATCGATTTCTCGGACATCGAGCTCCTTCGCCGCGAAATTCTTGCTGTCATCCGTGCCACGGGCAACGCGGAGACGTACATCCGCGTCGTCGTCACGCGCGGAACCGGCAAGATGCTCGGCCTCGATCCGTCGCTCGCGCGCGCACCCTCCCGCGTCGTCATCGCCACCGCAGTCCCGCCCATGCCGCGCGAGATGTACGAGCGCGGCATTGCCGTCATCACCTACCGCACGCAGCGCGTCTCCGAAGGCACGAGCGCTGCCGGCGCCAAGCTCGGCAACTACCTCCTCAGTATCCTCGCGACGCACGAGGCGCACGCCCGCGGCGCGGAGGAAGCACTGATTCTCGACGCCCGCGGCCAGGTCGTCGAGGGGACGACGTCCAACGTCTTCTTGGTTCGCGACGGTGCGCTCGTCACGCCGCCCGACGACGCGGGGCTCCTCGCCGGCATCACCCGCGGCAAAGTGCTCGAGCTCGCGCGCGAGATGGGCATCCCCGTCGGCATGCGCACGTTCCCGCCGAGCGAGCTCGCGAGCGCCGACGAGGTTTTCATCACCTCGAGCATCCGCGAGCTCGTCCCCGTCGTCGCCGCCGACGGCGTCCCGGCGGGAGGGGGAAAGCCGGGCGTCCTCACGAAGCGGCTCTTGGATGCCTACCGAGCCTCGACGCGGGTGAGCTAGCCGGGCTCAGGCCCAACGGCCGAGCGCGCTCCAAGAAACCCGGGAACCTTTCCGGACGTGGCCGCTCTGAGGGGGTGGCAGGCCTCCTGCCGCTGAAAGCTCCCGGAGCGCTGCACCGCCTCGGGAGCTTGTTAATTTTGTGTTGGCGTGGGGCGGGGCGTCGAGGTCTGGGCGACTTTGGGTGGCTGCAGGGGATGGGCTACCACCGGCGTCGGCCGGGGGCAGGTGAGGCCTACCCGGTGGGTGTGGCGATTAGGAGCCTCCGCAAATCTCCCGAACCGTGCGCTGTAGGGAGATCGGCGGGCGCAAGCCCGCCCGCGACGACGTGGTGGTCTTGGAAGAACTGATCGACAGGGCTCGTGTCGCCACAAGCTCTACGAGGAACCGGCGAGGCCGGCACCTCTTGCTGGCGATCGCGGAGGATCGCCCTAGCCCCTCAGGTTGATCCGGACTCTTCCACCGGCCGCTGCCGGTTCGAAATAGGCACCCGCAGCTGGCCGTTGCCTTGTGCGAGTAAGACCGCGATCGCCTTCTCGAAGAAGCCCAACAGGAACGGCACTTCGCGCGGCGGGTCCGTGATGAGGCCGGCCGTCTCGACGGCCTTCATCGCGGCGACGACCGCGAGTGCGCGCTCCTCGCCGTCGCGCGCGAGCACGCTGAGCGCGCTGTCCTTCATCACCGTCACGAGCTCCGCGCGGCGCTCGGGCGTGAAGTAGCGATCGGTCGCGGCGAGGAGCTGCTCCTTGAGCAGAGCGTCGAAGACGGCTTGGTCGGGCTTCTCGCCCGGCGTCAGGGACTCGCCCACCTTGGCGAGTAGCTCGTCGACGGCGGGGCGCGCGGGGAGCCAGCTCGCGAACTCCGGCAACATGTGGAGCGAAGCGGAGGTCTTCGCGAGATCCTTCGCGTCCTCGTCGCCGAGCTCGAGGCCTTCGGCGTCGAGCGGATGCGGGACGGGAGCCTCGCCAGGCGTTCCGAGCAGCGCTTCCACGCCGGCGAAACCGAACGGCTCCGGCAACCCCTGCGCCTTCATCGTGCTGCGCGCGAGCGCAATGCGCGAACGCGCGTAGTCGAGCGGGACCTTCACGGGCCGGTAGGCTCCGCGCACGGCGCGCGTGAAGGTGTCTTTGAGCTCGGTCTGGCTGAGATCCCCGGAGTTCACGCGCAGGATGCCGCCGCTCGCGAGCAGCACGAGCACGGCCTTGTAGCGGCTCGTCGGCGAGCGCGAGGTGATGGTGACGAGCGACGCGCCGTTGCCGTCGGGAGCGAGCAGCCACGCTTCGAGCCTTTCCGTGCCCTTGTCCCCGGCGACGCTCACGATGCGTGCCGCGTCGGGGACCTTCACGCCGCGCGCTTTGAGCACGTTGAGGCCGCGGCG
>DASUGE010000035.1:0-9652 GCA_036274215.1 Polyangiaceae bacterium
GCTGATCGCCAAGCACAAGCTCGGCTGGACGTTGCGCGACATCCTTCCGAAGATCCTTCGCGCGGGGCAGCGCGCTGGACGCCTCACGCCGGAAGGCGCGACGCGCCTCGATCCCACGGGACGGCTCGTCAACGGCATCCCCCTGTGCCCGCCCGAGGGTGACGCGGGAACGGGCATGGTCGCGACCAACGCCGTGCGTCCGCGCTCGGGGAACGTCTCGGCCGGAACGTCGGTCTTCGCGATGATCGTGCTCGAAAAGAGCCTGTCGCGCGTGCACGAGGAGATCGACATCGTGCTCACGCCCGACGGCGCCCCCGTGGCCATGGCGCACGCCAACAACGGCTCCGCCGATCTCGACGCGTGGCTCAAGCTCTTCAGTCAGGTGGCGGAGACGCTCGGCGGCGACGGCTCGCCGGGCGCCGTCTACGAGCGCCTCGTTCCGCTCGCGGTTTCGGGCGATCCGGACGCCGGCGGCCTGCTCTCCATCAATTACGTTTCCGGGGAGCACCTGACCGGATTCACGGAAGGGCGGCCGCTCTTCGTACGCAACCAGGACGACCAGTTCACGCTCCCGAACTTCATGCGCGCGCTCTACTTCGCTTCGCTGTGCGCGCTGCGCACGGGCATGAACGTCCTCACGGAGCAGGAAGGCGTGGCCATCACGGAGATCCGCGGCCACGGCGGCTTCTTCAAAGGCGGAGAGACCGGGCAGCGCATGCTCGCGGCCGCGCTCGGCGTGCCGGTCAGCATTCCGAAAACGGCGGGCGAAGGGGGCGCGTGGGGCATGGCCGTGCTCGCCGCCTACATGCTGTCCGCGTCGGCCGAGTCGTCGCTTGCCGACTACCTCGACGCGCGGATCGCGAAGAGCATCGGCAAACCCGTGATGCCGGACGCGCGCGACGTGCGCGGCTTCGCCGAATACTTCGCTCGACACACCCAGGGGCTCGCCATCGAGCGCGAAGCGGTGAAGGCGCTCCGCTAGCGCCGCCCGAAGGTGTAGCGCTCGATGTCGCCAGAACCGGCGTGGCGTCTCACGCTCGGGCTTGCCGGGCTCCTCGCGCTTGCCCGACCGCTGCGCGCCGAAGCGAACGCACCCGTCAGTATTGCGGTCGATGCCAGCGTGCGCGGGGCGCCGCTCGAGCGCGTCTGGTCGTTCCACGGCTACGACGAGATCAACTACACCACGGTACCCGAAGGCAGAGCGCTCCTCGGCACCCTCGCCGCGCTCCACACGGCGCCCACGTACGTGCGTAGTCACTTCCTGTTCAACACGGGTGACGGCAGCCCGGCGCAGAAATGGGGCTCGACGAACGTCTACACCGAAGATGCCGCCGGAAACCCCGTCTACGACTTCACGCTCACCGACGCGATCTTCGACACCCTCACGGCGGCGCCGGCGTTTCCCTTCGTCGAGCTCGGATTCATGCCCGAGGCGCTCTCCACGCATCCGACGCCTTACCGCAATACGACCACGAGGAGCCTCGACGGCGGCTGCTTTTACCCGCCGGCCGATTATGGAAAATGGGCGGGGCTCATCCGGGAATGGGCAGGTCACGCGGTCCGGCGTTACCCCGGCGTGGCGGATCGCTGGCTCTGGGAGCTCTGGAACGAGCCCGACTTCGCCTACTTTCAGGGGACCGCCGACGAGTTCACCCGACTTTACGACACGACGGAAGCAGCGCTGCACGAAGTGATCCCGAGCGCGCCCTTCGGCGGTCCGGCGGTGGCGCTCGCCGAGAGCCCGCTCTTCAGGCAATTTTTGGAGCATTGCGCGACGGGCACGAACGCCGTGAGTGGCGGCACGGGAACGCGTCTGGATCTCGTCACGTTTCACGCCAAGGGCGGCGTCACCCAGACCGACGGGCACATCGAGCTCGACCTCGGCCGCCAGCTCGACCTTCATCGCACCGGGTTCGCGACCGTCGCCGAGTTTCCAGAGTTCAAGGGCAAGCCCATCTACATCACGGAGGCGGACCCGGATGGCTGCGCCGCTTGCCTGCCGAGTACCTTCCCCGAAGACGCGTACCGAACCTCCCCGGCGTACGGGGCGTACGAGGTCGCGATGATGAAGCGCTCGCTCGACCTCTCGGAAGCGCTCGGCGTGAACCTGCGCGGGGTGCTCACGTGGGCGTTCACGTTTCCGGACACGCCCTACTTCGCGGGGTACCGCGCGCTCGCGACCAACGGCATCGGCTTGCCCGTGCTCGGCGCTTTCAAGCTCCTCGGGCGACTCTCGGGAGCCCGCGTGCCGGTGGCAAGCAGCGGCGCCCTACCCCTCGACGCCGTGCTTGCCTCAGGGGTGCGCGCCGAGCCGGATATCGACGGCATGGCGGCGCTGGACGGAAACGCGCTGCGGGTGCTGGTCTGGAACTATCACGATGACATCGTCCCCGTCGCAGCCGCGCCGGTGCACTTGACCGTCAAGGTGCCGCCGAGCTTCGGCGCGCAAGTGAACGTCTCGCACCTGCGCGTCGACGAGGCGCACGGTGATGCGTACACCGTTTGGGTATCGCAGGGCATGCCGGCAGCCCCCTCCGCCGACGAGCTTCTGGCGCTGACCCAGGCGATGGAGCCCTCGCTCCTCGTGCCGGATACGACGTTGCCCGTGACGCACGGGACCGTCGCGATGGATTTCGAGTTGCCTCGCTTCGGCATCTCCTTGATTACGTTGTCGTCGACTGGCGCTGCGAGCGACACCGCTACGGGGGAGACTCCGCAAGGCTGCGCGTGTCGCGCCGCGGCTCGCCGAAGCAATGGTGCAAGCGCGCTCTTAGGCGTCGCGTGCGCGCTGCTGGCGCTCGTGCGCCGACGCACGCGGCTCCCTTTCGCCTACATCAGCGCCAAAAATCTCGAGCGATCCTGAGCCGCCGAATTTTCCGTTGGGCACCTAAACGCTCGATCTCGCAACGGAAACCGGTACCACACGCCACTGCGGGAACGAGGCCCATGGTGTACCCGGCTGGCAACAGGCTCTTCGTGCTCGCGGCTCCGGTACTTGCGGCCGTTCTTGGCTGTACCACGACGATAACTGGTCCGGGTGATAGCACCGGAAATCCAGGCGCGTCGAACGGTGGCAGCTCGGGTGCAAGTGGGGCCACGGCGAAGGGTGGCTCGAGCGGCAGCGCAGGCAGCAAGAGCGCGGGCGGATCCGGCGCCGTGGCTAGCGGGGGCACGTCCGGTTCGGCGGGCAGCGGCACGGGCGGCACGGAAGAGCCGACCGAGGGTCCGCGCCCTGTAAGCCTCAAGGGTGAGCCGATCTACAGCCGCATGCTGCGCCTGACGAACGACCAGTGGGAGAACAGCGTGCACGACATCCTGCACCTGAACGGCCCCACCGGCGTTTCCCAAGATTTCGTGCGCGCCGTCGGTGCGACGACCGATTTCGACAACAACGAGATCGTCGTCTTCGTCGACAACACGTCCTGGGCCGATTTCCAGCGCGGCGCCGAGGCGGTGGCGGACCAGGTCACGGCGACGGACGCGGCGCTCCAGAACGTGCTCGCGACGACGGATCCGACGACGTTCATCAAGACCTTCGGGCGGCGCGCGTTCCGCCGTGACCTCGCTGCCGACGAGGTGACGGCCTACAAGGCCATCTACGACGAGGGCACCCTCGTGACCGACGGGAGCCAGAGCGCGTTCACCAAGGGCGCTCGCTACGTGATCTCGACGATGCTCCAGTCGCCGTACTTCTTGTACCGGAGCGAGCTCGGCGACGCGGGCGCGCCGCTCAGCGGCAACGAGATGGCATCGAAGGTCTCGTTCTGGTTGCGTGACACGACGCCGAGCGACGCGATGCTCGACGCCGCCAGCTCCTTTGCGACGGCCGACGGTGCGGTCGACAAGGCGACGCAGATGCTCGAAGACGCGTCCGCGATCGCCGTGATGCGCAAGGTTCACGGCGCGCTCCACAAGTTCGCGCTTTACGACTCGATCGCGAAGCCGGGCGTCGCCGGTTACACCGAAGCGATGAACGCGGAGTTTTCGCAGTCCTCCTACCTGTTCTTCGATCGGATCTTCACGCAGAATCTCGGCGTTCGCGAGATCCTCACCTCGACCGTCGCCTTTGCCGGACCGGCCATGGCCTCGATCTACGGGATCTCGGTCGCGGGCAGCGGGGTGCAGCAGGTCACGCTGAGCGATCGGCTCGGCTACTTCATGCAGGCGCCCTTCTTGGCGCTCTGGGCGCGCAACAACGACCCGGATTCGATTCACCGCGGCGCGCGCCTGAATCTCGACACGCTCTGCGCCGATCCGGGCCTGCCGAGCCAGGAGCTCCCGATGATCCCGGCGGCAAAAGAGAACCAGACCAACCGCATGGTGATCACGGCGCTCACCTCCGGCTGCGGGGCGAGCTGCCACGGAGAAATCATCAACCCCGTCGGCTTCGCCTTCGAGAATTTCGACGGCCTCGGCCGCACGCGCACGATGGACAACGGTCAGCCCGTCGATACGACTGGCACGTATCCTTTCCAAGAGGGGTACCTCACCTTCTCTGGCGCTGCCGAGCTGATGCATGACATGGCCGACGGCGTGCAAGCCCACCAATGCTGGGCGAAGAAGATGGCGAGCTACGCGCTCGAGCGCGATCTGGTCGAAGCGGACCGGCCGTTGGTCGAGGCGCTCGGTGCCGTGAGCCAGGCGTCTGGCTCGTCGCTCAAGCAAGTGATGCTCGCACTCGTCAAGCACGACGCGTTCCGCACTCGTGCCGGAGGTGCCCAGTGAGTCGCCCGAAGGTCTTCAAACGCCACGTCGTCAATCGCCGCGCGTTCCTGTACGGCGCCGGCGGCATCGCCATCGGGCTCCCCTTCCTCGAGGGGCTTCCCGAGCGCTCCGCCTGGGCGGCGGATGCGGAGCCGGTGTTCACGTTCTTCATGTGTGCAGCGTGCGGCGTCGAGCCGAAGCGCTTCTGGCCGAGCGCCTTCGGCGACCTCGCGACGGTGCTCGCCTCGGGCGACAAGGCGGTGAACGAGCTCAAGGAGCACGCCGCGAACCTGCTCATCATCAAGAACATCGATTTCCCGCAGAGCGGTCCCTCCGGCTGCGGCCACGCCGAGGGTCTTTGCCAGGCGCTCACGGGAGCAGCACCCGCGAGCAACGGGAGCCGAGCGACGGCGAAGGGGCCCTCGATCGATGTCGTCATCTCGAAAGCCGTGAACGCGGCCGGCACGGATCCTCTCACGCTCTATGCCGGCAACCTGAACAACGGCTTCATCGAGGAGCGCCTCTCCTTCGACACGAGCGGCAAGGTGCGCGCCGCGACCGACAGCCCGTACAAGCTCTACCAGAGCCTCATGGGCGTCGCCGCTCCCGCCGGTTCGGGCGGCGGCATGACGGGAACGGGCGGGACGGGGGGCACGACACCGCCGCCTCCGACGATGACCGATTGGCTCCTCTCGCGGCGCAAGAGCGCGAACGACCAGGTGCGCGCAGAGCTCAACACGCTCATGGCGAACAAGAAGCTCAGCGCCGCGGACGTGCAGCGCCTGAAGCAGCACTTCGACGCCATCCGCGAGGTCGAGGTCACGATGATGGATCCGACCTCGCCGACGGCCATGTACGGCTGCTCGCTCGACGGCCTCGACACCGCGGGGCTCGAGGCGGTGAAGTCCTACCGCTACCAAAAGCAGAACGTGGCCGTCGGCGGCATGGAGAACATCGTGCAGCTCCATATGCAGCTCGTGGCGCTCGCGTTCGCGTGCAACTACAACCGCACCGCGACTCTCCAGTGGGGTGACGGCACGGACGCCACCATCTACGACGTGGCATCCAACAAGTCCCTCAGCAACTGGGGACTTCACTACATCAGCCACCGGACGGCGTCGGACGGCGCCCTCGGAACGAACGCCACGGCCGAAGCCGCGCATGCCGAGATCGACATCGTGCGGATGCAGACGGTCGCCGCGGGGCTCAAGCACTTCCGTGACCGCGGGCTCGCGGACAAGGCGGTCGTGCTCTGGACGAACCACGTGGCCGAAGGCAACCACAATATGCGCAGCGTCCCGCAAATCATCTGGGGCAACGGTGGCGGCTACTTCAAGCAGGGCCAGTACATCGACGGCGGGAAAGTCCAGAACGGCAAGCTCCACAACATGATCATCACGGCCGCGACCGGGAACGCGGCGCCCAATTTCGGCTCGAGCGGCGGCGGCGAAATTGCTGCTGCCAAGGCTTGACCGAGTGCGAAGTATGGCGAAGAAGTAGCGGCATGACGCTGCTCGTCCGTTCGTCGATGCTCGGGGTCGCTCTCGCGAGCGTGTGCGTGCTCGCGGCGCCGCCGGCGCGCGCGGATTACCCCATCGCAGC
This sequence comes from Polyangiaceae bacterium, assembly GCA_036274215.1. Lineage (GTDB taxonomy): Bacteria > Myxococcota_A > Polyangia > Polyangiales > Polyangiaceae > PMG-095. The sequence goes on from DASUGE010000035.1 coordinate 6,307, forward strand.
GCACCGCTACCTCGCGGACCCGGGGGCGCTCGTCCACGGCGGCCGGCTCTACCTCTACAACTCGAACGACGACGACAACGCCGTCGAAGGCGGCTACGCGATGCGCTCGATCGTGTGCGTGTCGAGCGCCGATCTCAAGAATTGGACGGACCACGGCATCGTGTTCCAGGTCCCGCAGAACGCGTCGTGGGCGAACTACTCGTGGGCGCCCTACCCGCTCGAGCGCGACGGCACCATCTACCTCTACTTCGGCAACAACGCGAACGGCGTGGGCGTCGCGACGAGCAAGGACCCGGTAGGACCCTTCAAGGATCCGAAGGGCAGCGCTCTCGTCACCTCGAGCACGCCGGGCGCCTCCGGGACGGACATCTGGCTCTTCGACCCCGGAGCGCTCATCGACGAGGACGGGCAGGCGTACCTCTCGTTCGGCGGCAACGGGGAAAACAACGCACGCATCATCAAGCTCGGGAGCGACCTCACGAGCGTTTCCGGCTCGGCGACCGCGCTCTCACCGCAAGGCTTCTTCGAAGCCTCGTTCATGTTCAAGCGCAACGGGACGTACTACTTCGCCTATTCGAGCGACTCCGCGCACGGCCTTCGCATCGACTACCTGACGAGCAAAAGCCCCATGTCGGGCTACACGTACAAGGGTGTCATCGCGGACCAGCCGCCGATGAACAACAACAACAACCACGCCTCCGAGTTCCAGTTCGGGGACAAGTGGTACCACGCGTATCACAACCGCTCGGTAGCGACCGCGGCCGGAATTTCTACGACCTACCGCCGGAACCTCGGGCTCGAGGTGCTGAATTTCAAGGCCGACGACAGCATCGAGCAGGTGACGTACACGACGGACGGCGTGCCGCAGCTCGGGCACCTCGATCCCTACGCGCGGGTCGAAGCCGAAACGACGAACGCGTCGAGCGGCATCGAGACTGAGCCGTGCATGGCGGGCGGCATGGACGTGACGTCCATCGACGACGGCGACTGGGTCAAGGTGCGCGGCGCGGACTTCGGCATGGCGGGCGCGAAGACCTTCACCGCGCGCGTCGCGAGCACGGCGGCGGGCGGCAAGATCGAGGTCCGGCTCGGCGGCGGGACGGGCATGCTGGTCGGCACTTGTGACGTCCCGGCGACAGGCGGCGCGCAAACCTGGATGACGACGACCTGCGACGTGACCGGCGCGACGGGCGTCAGCGACCTCACGCTGAAGTTCACCGGCGGCAAATTCAACGTCGATTCGTGGCAGTTCACGGGCGGCGATCCCGGGATGGGCATGGGCGGCGCGGGCATGGGCGGCGCGAGTGGCGCGGCGGGAGCGGCCGGCGGAGGAATGGGCGGCTCGGCGGCAGGGACCGGCGCGGCAGGCGGCGTCGCCGGGAGCGCAGGCACGATGTCGGGCGCAGGCACGGCCGGCACCTCCCCGGCAGCAGGCAGCGGCACGGGCGGGACCACCGCACAGGGCGGCTCCGGTATGACTACGTCCGGTAACGGCGGGCGACCAGGCACGAGCGGTGCTCCGGCAGGCGGCTCGGCCGGCAGCGGCACGGGCGGCAGCACCGCAGCGGGTGCAGGTGCGCAGGCGGCGGGCGGCGGTGAGGCGCCGTCGCCCTCGTCGCCCGCCGAGAGCAGCGGTTGTGGCTGCAAGGTAGCGGGCGACGCGAGCGACCGCGGCGCGCTTTGGACGATGGCGCTCAGCGTCCTCGGCGTCGTGAGCGCGAGGCGGCGCCGAGCGCTCCGCCGTCAGAACTGATTGAAGAAGTCCCAGACGGGCTGGTAAACCCAGCTGCTGCCGCCCTGTCCGTTGTCCGGATCCGGCGTGTGATCGCCGTTGAAGGAGCAGAACTCGACGGGATAGCCGTCCGTGCACCCCATCTCGTTCGTGCAGACGTGGGCGCCGCTATTCACCTGCGTGGGGGTTGCCCAGGTGCAGCCGTTGGCCTTGGCGAAGTTCTGCGCGAGGCCGACGCCGTTGCTGTAGTTCAGCACCGAATCGTGGGTTCCGTGCGACGCAAAGTACGCGACGGGCTTGGTCGGCGTGCAGTTACCGCTGAGCTGTGAGCCCGAGTACACGGCGATGGCGCGCACGAAACCGTTCGTTCCACCGAGGGGCCGCTCACACGCCGTCTTGTACGACATGCTTCCGCCGTAGCTCCAGCCGGTCGCGAAGATGCGGTTGGTATCGACGCAGAAGTTGTCCTCGATCTGCTTCACGACGGCGTCGGCGAGCTGAAGATCCGTGTTGTTCGGGTTCGGCCAACCACAGCCGGAAGCGTCGCTGCAGCTTGCATTGTTCTTCTGGCCGTTCGGCGCGACGAAGATGGCCTTGTCCTGCGACAGCGGCAGGAGGTGGTAGTACTTGTTCTTGTACATCTCGTCGTCATTGCCGTTGAGCTCGTGGTACGCAATGATGAGCTTGTACGGGTGGGTGTTGTCGTAGTTGGCCGGCACGTTGAGGATGTACCGGCGCTGCATGTTGGCGGCCGTGATCGAGATGTGCTGGCCGTTGTTGTACATGCCGCTCGCGATGCCCGGCGCCTTGCCGCACCCGGCCGACTTCCCGTCGCCGGAGCCACCACCCGCGGCGCCCGCGGCACCCGCGGCACCCGCAGCGCCAGCACCTGACATGCCCGCGCTCGCACCGGCCATGCCCGCGCCGGCCCCCCCGCTACTCATACGTCCACCGCTGCCTGTCCCGGCTCCACCCGAGCCATCCCGCCCCGCCGCCCCGGACGAGCTCGCTCCGGCGCCGCCCGTATTCCCGCTCATTCCGCCGGAACCGGCGGTGAGCGTTCCGGCAGATCCGCCTGAAGCGCCGGAGCCTGCGCTGCCACCGCTTCCGCCAGAGCCGCCGGAGCCACCGCTGCCGCCCGTGCTCGTCGTACCGGCACCCCCGGTCGAGGTGCCGCTCGAGCCAGCGGTGGTCGAGCCGCCGGTACCGCCGTGACCGGTGCCTCCAGTGCCGCCCGTTCCGGAATTGTCCGGGGCGGGCGAAGCGCAGCCGTAGGCGAGCGCGGCGGCGGTGGACCACGAAGCGAGACGAAAGAACGATGTCGCGTGCGTCATGCAAACTCGGGCCCGGTCGGGAAGTAAAGACTCGGGCTTATTGCAGTGGCGCGCCTGCTTCCGTTCCGTCGACCCGCGTGTCTTTTTTTTGGGCCGTTCTGTCGCGCGGCGCGGCACTGCGTGCGGGGTGTACCGTCGACAAGATGCCCATGACAGCCCGAACGGATCTCGGCGCCGCACTGAAGTGCTTCACGCCCCGTGCGAACGTCTGCGGCGCATAGGCTGATCGGCCTATGCAGTTATTTTGCGGAGTTCGCGCGGTTCAGTTGGAGGTGACGGA
>DASUGE010000036.1:0-2265 GCA_036274215.1 Polyangiaceae bacterium
AAAGACACCCGCGCCGACCCGAATGCGGGGCCAAGCAGTGTGAATCTCGTGCTCGGTACGGCTCAGTACATGGCACCGGAGCAGGTGCTCGCCGAGCCCGTCGATCCGCGCACCGACATCTACGGATTCGGCATCGTGCTATTTCGCATTCTCACGGGCCATCTGCCGTTCGACCTCGAGCAGGGCGTCGATCTCTTCAGCCATCAGCTCTACTCGCCGACACCGCCGCCGTCTTGGCTCGTCGACGGGCTCGACGCCGACCTCGAGCAGATCGTGCTCCGCTGCACGCGCAAACACCCGTCGAACCGCTATCAAAGCATGCAGGCGGTGCTCGCCGACCTCGAGCGCGTGACCGAGAACGCCGCGATCTCCGACCTTCCCCTCACGCGCATGCCCGATCTTTTCAGGCCTCGACACACGTCCGGCCTCGAAGCGGCCGAAGCGCTCGCCGCGCATTTCAAGACCGAGCCTCCGCCGGCAACCGTGCGCTACGACCCCGGCTCGATGGGGCACTGAGCCAGCGAAACGCGCGGCCACTCGCGTCGCGACCGCGGACGCGTCAAGCTGAGGGGGCTTGGGAGCTAGGCGATGACGAAAGGAGCACCGTGGACGTTGCTCGCCCTGAGCGCAACGCTCGGGTTCGTCGCCTGCGGAGGTACCTCCGTCAGACGTGTCTCCTCGGACGGCGACGACGACGGCGGAAAAGGCGGGACCAGCGCGCTCGGCGGCAAGGCCGGCTCCGGCGCGGCGGCGGCACGCGGCGGATCCCGCGGTGGCTCGGGCGGATCCGGCGGCTCGGGCACGGTCGGCGGGAGTGGCACGACGCGCGGCGGTGGCGGGGGCACGCGCACCGACGGTGGGACGACCTCGCTCGGCGGGACGACCTCGCTCGGCGGGACGGGCGGGCGCGCGGGTGCCGCGGGCAGCGTCGGGTGCGACTGCACCGTCGGTGGTGGCACCATCGACTGCACGAGCGACGCCGTGCGCGTGCCGAGCCTCTATCGCGATCCGGAAGCATGCACGCTGACCGACGCGAGTATCAAAAAGAGCGTGTGCAGCGACGGCTCCGTCAAGTACGAGATCGAGGAGGGCGGCGAGTACAGTTACGTGCTCCAGCTCGACGCAACGGGGACGCCCGTCTACTTCTATGCGTACGGGTACGCGACCGTCACCGAAGCGTGCGGCATCGATTCGAGCGGCCTTTTCGACGGGACGCTGGCGTCTGGGCACAAGCTCCCGCCCAGCAGCTGCGAGGAGCCTTGCTCGATCTGCGGACCGGCAGAGGGCGTGGTCAGCTGTGACGCATGCCTCATCGATCCGGCGACGGAAACCGCGCACCTCGCGCTCGAGGAGTACTGCTTCGCTACGGGCTGCCCCGCGACGCTCGCCGAAGCGCGCGAGCAACGCGTGCTGAGCTGCATGCTCGGCCACTCCGAGATCGCGTCGGGCTGCGGCGTCGACATCATGCAGCAAGAGGTCGGGGAGAGCGGCATCGCGTACTACTTCGACCACGCGACCGGCGAGCTTCAGGGCATCACCGCCTACGACGACGTGCCCTTCGGGCCGTGCGGCACCTGGTCGTATCGTGTGGGGACGGTGTCGGACGGTCCGTGCAGCAGCGTGACGACCTGCGACTTCTGCGCGCCTGCCGGCGAAGCGGGAGCGGGCGGTGCGGCGGGGGCAGACGGCGTGTCGCTCTGCGCGCCGTAGGCCGAAAGGGCGGTTGATTCGCCGCGCCGCCTCGTATTACTGGCGGGAGACTTGGAAGGGCACCCCTCGAGCGTTGCAAGCCGGTTCACGCGGCAGCTCAGCGTGGCGGCGGGCAGCGTGCTCGGCCTGCGCGCGGCGTACTCGCTTGCTCCGCAGATCGGTGGTTGGCTCGTTCCTCGCGGCCTGGCGCGCGCGACGGCGGACGTGGTGTGGCAGCCGGGGCAGCTGCTCCAGCAATTCACGACCTACGTCGCCGCGGTCGCGCTGGCGATCGTCGGCGCCGGATTGGTTGCCGTGCTCGGGCGCGTCGCGGAAAGGAAACCCCCGGGGGCATGGGTCGTAGCCGTCGCAGCGACGCTCGCCGGTCTTGGGCTCGGCTATCGGATTGCACCGACGGCGGGATACTTGGCGGCAGCGGTGCTGTTCATGATCGCCGTGCTGGCCGGTCCCGCCGTCGCGGCTCCAACGGTGACCGAGCCGACGCGAGCTCCGCGCGCGCCGATGCTGGTGACGGGCGCCGAGCTCGCCGCGCTCGGCTGGGGCCTTTGGCTGGTA
>DASUGE010000037.1:0-4185 GCA_036274215.1 Polyangiaceae bacterium
TCTGCTTCGGCACATTGATCCTGAGCTACCACCAGGGTGCGTTCCTCGGTGCGCGCGCCATCCGTGGGGGGCCGGTGCAAGTGCAGCTCCGCAGCTCGAGCGCGGAGCGCCGGCGCGCCGCAGAGCTCGAGCGCGTCCTCACCAAGCTTCCTCCCGACGCGTCCGTAGCGGCGACGGAGCACGAGGGCCCGCACGTCTCGACGCGTCTCCTCTCCTACACGTTTTACGCCGCCCGCACGCACCGGCCCGACTACCTCCTCTTGAGCGAGAAGGCCATGATGAAGGCCGAGTATCCGCTCTTTCTGGCGCTCTTGCCCGAGCGCTACCGCGTCGTGAAGCAGGCCGGCGAGTTCACGCTGCTCGAACGGGGCGCCGCGAACGACGCCACGCACGAGCTGCTCGAGCGCCTCGCGGAGCGCTACGAAAAGCGCCCCTAGATCTTGATGGCTTTCCAGTCGCCGGAGCGGAACTTCAAGACCATCAGCGCCGTGAGCAGGATCACGTAGGCGAGTGCCGAGCTCCAAATCCCGACCAGGCCGAGCTTGAGCACCACGCCGAGCAGCCAGGCGAGCGGAACGAGGCAGCCGAAATGGAGGATCAGCTCCGCGATCATCACGAAGCGGGTGTTCCCGGCGCCGAAGAGCGCCTGCGTGAGGATCATTCCCGTGGCAATCAGCGGCGTCGCGGCGCCCATCATGCGCAGGGGCACGAGCGCGGCGTTGAAGACGGCATCGCTCCGCGTCACGACGCCGAGGATGGCGCGCGTGAAGATGCCACCCTCGCACAAGCCCACGACCCCGAAAATCATGAGACCGAGCGAGACCGACACCCAGCCGAACCGCTCGGCCTTGGCCGTATCGCCTTCCCCGAGCGACTGACTCACGAGCGTCGCCGTGGACGTTCCGAACGCCAGACAGGCCGTGAAGGTGAGCTTCAGAATCCCGACGATCACGGTGGTCGCCGCGCTGTTCACGGCCTCGGTCGAGCTCAGGAGCGGTGACGTCGCGACGCCCGAAGCGTGGTCGAGCTCGCTCACGATGGCGGAAAACAGCGCAAACCCGGTCATCACCGCCAGCGTCGCCACGGCGCTCGGGATCGAGAGGCGCAGGATGTCGCCGACGAGCGAGCGCGACATTCCGCTGAAGTCGAACGGACGGTGCGCCCGCTGGTAATACGGCAGCACGATCCAGACCACCATGACGACGAGGCCGAGCCAGCTCGAAATGCACCCCGCGAGCCCCGCGCCGGCCATCCCCATGCGCGGCGCGCCGTAGTTGCCGAAAATAAGGGCGATGCAGAGCAGGACGTTCACGATGTTCATCGCGAACGACGCGACCATGTGCACGTAAGTCTTGCCGATGCCGTCGAAGAAGGCCTTGAGCGAGAAGCTCACGACCATCGAGATCATGCCGAGCAGGCGCCAGTGCATGTAGCTCTCGGCCTCCGCCCGCACGGCCGGAACCTTGATCAAGAGGCCGAGCGCGCTCGGAAGCACGAGGTAGGCGAGCACGGTGAGCGTCACGCTCGACACGATCGCGAAGGTCATCGAGTTGAGCAGGACCGCCCCGGCCTCGTACGGCTTCCCCTGCGCGTAACGCCGCGCCGCGATGGCCTGCGTGCCGACCGAGATGGCGGAGAGCGACCCACCGAACATCCACAGCAGGATCAGGCAGGGCAGGAGCGCGGCCTGGGCGTTCGAGGACTCCGGCTGCGGCAGCCGGGAGAGGAAGATGATGTCGACCTCGTTGACGGCGCTCTGCGCCAGCATGGCGAACACCGTCGGCATGGCGAGCTTCAGCACCACCTTGTGCGGTGAGCCGCTCGTCACGATGTTGCCGCGCGTGGCGCTGGCCGAGAGATCCATGCCCGGGGTCGCCTTACCTACAACCAAACCGCGCGACTTGCACGGCTCGGCCGCCGGGCTGACGGAAGCCTTCCGCTACTGCGTGCCGCCGAGACGGCGCGACGCTCAGCGATTCACGGCCAGTCGCTGGTCACGCGACCAGAGCGCGGCGAGCCGGTGTGCCTCCTCCGAGCTTTCGTCCGCCTTGAGGACGCTGTCGAGAATCGCGAACGCCTTCGGCGAGTTGCCGGTCGCTCGTTCGAGGCGTGCCAGCGTGAGACGCGCGTCGGTGGACTTGTCGACCTCGGCCCAGTGCTGAGCCGCCTTGCGCGCTTCACCGAACGCCTTCGATTCCTCGGCCGCCTTCACGTACGCGCGGAGCACGGCGGGCTCGCGCGGGAAGGTGCGGGCCGCCGAGCGGATCAAACCGAGCGCCTTCAGCGTGCGACCCTTGTCGTGAAGCTCCTCGAAGCGTGCGAGCAGTGCCGACGCGGGGCTCGAGGGCTCGGGCTCCACGGCCTCGGCGCCCGGGGCCGCATCGCTGCCGTCGTCGCTCGCCTCGTTCGCGGAGACGGGCGCCGGAGCGGGGACGGGCTCCTCGCTCGCCGCGGGCGGCTTCGTCGCTTCGGCGGCTTCCGTGTCTTCGCCGAACGTCGTGACGGACGGCGGAGCGGCGAGCTCGGCAACCGTCGGTGCCGCGCCGGCTTCGACCGCGGCGAGCGTGGCGGGCGCGATCGGCGCTCCCGACGCGTGCTTGCCGTGCACGAGACGCGCCGCCTGCTCGAGCGCGCGGTGACCGAGCCCCGTCACGAACGCTGCACCCGTGTCCCGGAGGAGCGGCGTGCGTGCGCTCACGACCGCGGCGGCCGCGAAGGTCACGGCGCCGACGAGCGCCAAGCCCACGCCGCGCCGAATGCTGCGGCCCCGCGCGCGACCGTCGAGCACGCGCTCGAGTGCCGAGCGGAAGTCGGCCATGTCCTCGAAACGCGCGTCCGGCTCCGGCATCATCGCCTTTGCGAGCACGCGATCGAGCTCGCGCGGGAGAGCCGCCTCGGGGTGGAGGAGGCTCGCCGGCTCGGGCGGACCCGAGAGCTTGCGCTCGATGAGCGCGGCCGTGCTCGACCCCTGATGCGGCAGCGCGCCCGTCATGAGCTCGTAGAGCACGCCCGCGAGCGCATACACGTCGCTGCGCGCGTCGGCCGCACCGCGAGCCTGCTCGGGTGCCATGTACTCGGGCGTTCCGATCACGCTGAGCGCCTCGGCGTCGTCGCCGCTCGGCTTCTCGATTTCGCTCTCGCGCTTGGCGACGCCGAAGTCGAGGAGCTTCACGCCACCCTGCGCGGTCAGCATCAGGTTCTGCGGCTTGATGTCGCGGTGAATCACGCCGGCCAGGTGCGCGGCCTCGACGGCGCGGCTCGCCTCGACGGCGAGCTTCACGGCGTCTCGCCACGCGAACGTGCCGCGGGTCGCAAGGCGCCGATCGAGCGGCTCGCCGTCGACGAGCTCCATCGCGTAAAACGGCCGGCCGTCGCTCGTGAAGCCGAATTCGTGGAGCTGCACGAGCCCCTCGTGGTCGAGACGAGCCACGGCGCGCGCCTCTGCGACGAAGCGACCGCGCGACTCGCCGCCCGTGAGCTCGCGTTCGAGCACCTTGAGCGCCACCTTGCGTCCGATGTCCTCGTGCGTGGCGGCGTAGACGATGCCCATCGCGCCGCGACCGAGCTCGCGCTCGATGCGGTAGCGCGTGCCGGGCAAGAGGCCGTCACTGCCCTCGGGCGGGAGCGGCGATTCCGGGAGCAGCGGCGGAGCGGCCTTCGCCGCGCGCGCCGAGCCGACGAGCGCCTGGAAGTCGGAGCGTGAGCGGGCGGGCTCGGCCGGGTAGAGGCGCTGCATCAGGTGCTGGACGCGACCGCGCACGCTGCGATCGCCGTCGGAGCGGCTCGGCGCACGCTGCACGAGGCGCGCGAGATCCGCTGTCGCCTGGCGCGCCGACGCGTAGCGATCCTCGATCCGCTGTGCGGTGAGTCGAGCGAGCACCATGTCGAGCTCGAGCGGCGCGCCGACGGACGCCGCAAGCGGCGTGAGGCTCTTTTTGCCTGCGCCGACGGCCGCCAGGTGCGCCGACGGCTCGCCGACGAGGAAGCGACGGCCCGCGCAGAGCTCCCAGAGCATCACGCCGAACGCGTACAGATCCGCGGGCACGCCGCCGGGCGTGTTGTTGGCAACCTCGGGCGCCACGTAGCCGGGCTTGGCGAACACGATGCCCGAGACGGTGTGGCAGCGGCGGTTCTCGCCGCGCGCGGTGCCGAAGTCGATCAGCTTGGTGTCGCCGACGTAGGAGA
>DASUGE010000038.1:0-7966 GCA_036274215.1 Polyangiaceae bacterium
CGCCTTCATCGACGCCGAGCACGCCTTCGACCTGCGCTACGCGAAAGCGATCGGCATCGATCCCTCGCGTCTGCTCATCTCCCAACCCGACTGCGGCGAGCAGGCGCTCGAAATCGCGGAGGTCCTCGCGCGCTCGGGCGCCGTCGACCTCATCGTGATCGACTCCGTCGCCGCGCTCGTGCCCAAGGCAGAGATCGAGGGCGACATGGGCGATGCGCACATGGGCCTGCAGGCTCGCCTGATGAGTCAGGCACTGCGCAAGCTGACGGCCGTCGCGCATCGCACGAACACCTGCCTCATGTTCATCAACCAGCTCAGGCAGAAGATCGGCGTCGTTTTCGGCAATCCGGAGACGACCCCGGGCGGCCAGGCGCTCAAGTTCTACTCGAGTGTCCGCCTCGACGTGCGCCGCATCGGCAAGGTCGCGCTCGGCGACAGCGTGGTCGGCAACCGAACGCGCGTGAAGCTCGTGAAGAACAAGTGCGCGCCGCCCTTCACCGAAGCCGAATTCGACATCCGTTGGGGCGTCGGCATCGACACGGGCGCCGACCTCGTCGAAACCGCGCTCGCCGCGGGCGTCCTCGAGAAGAGCGGCTCGCACCTCATGCTCGCCGGCAAGAGCATCGGCGCCGGCCGCGACAAGGCCCGCGACGCGCTCGTGACGGATCCCAAGCTCTACGAGACCGTGCGAACGGCAACGCTCGAAGCGTTACCGTCGACGGCGCTGCGCGCGGGAGCCAAACGCGCCGCGTGAAGGGAGCGCGCGCCAAACGGCGCGCTCGACGCCTCGGAATTTGCGAAGCGGACTTCGAGATGAACCCAACGAGCTTTAGTTACCCGAGATGCGCCGACCGCTCCAGATCTCGCGGCTGGCGCAGGGCAGGCTCTTGGTCTTGTCGGCGACCTCTTGCGTGAACTCCGCGGTGCAATCGTCTCCCGACCACTCCCCGGAGAGCTCCTCGCTCGTGATCGTCACGCCCGCGGCCGTCTTCGCGATGTCGTCGGAGTGATGGCTCGCCGTGCAGCTGGTGTCGCCGCCAATCCGGGTGGACGACTCCGAATGGAACACACCGCCGTTCGTCTTCTCCGCCAAAAAGACCAGCGGCGAGCCGTTGTCTTCGCCCTCGCAGCTCGCCGCATCGGCGCTCGTACAACTGTAGACGTTGATGAACGGGACACCGAGGAACGATTCGTCGACGATCGTGAAGTAGGGGGGCGCGGTGCCCGGTATCCCCGGGGCGTCGCAAGGCTCCGAGTACGCGTCCGACTGGGTTTCGTAGATGCCGGCCAGGCCCGAGGTCGCGCTCGCCTCATCGTCGTCGTCGCCACCCCCACAGCCCGAGAGCACCAAAGCCGATAGAGCCACCCACGCGCAGCCACGACCAAGCATGCGACGGAGCTTACCAGAACCGCATCCCGGTGCCGAGTCGGAGCTCGCGCGCGCGGCGCCGCTGCCCCGCCGCTCTCTGGCTCGACTGACCGGCTAGTGCCGCGTCCCGTCAGTGACGATGCATTTCCGGCGGGACTAGTCCGCCGCCGTGGCGCCTTCGCACGCGATGAACGCGAGCGCGTCGCTCGCCGGCACGTCGGCCCCGAGAAAGCGCAGCATCCGCTTCTCCGTGTCCTTACACTCGGCGAGGAGCGCCGGATTGGCGTCGGGCTTCCCGTCCCCGTTCGAATCGATCGCCAGATCGACGTAGCAGAACCCAAACGCCGTTCCGGGATCGTCCAGAGAGCCTTCGCACAAGAGGAGTCCGTCTCCCGTCAATTGCTGGAGCTCGCAGTAACAGTAGTCCGAGCAGACCGGCTGCCCCTGCGCGCCGCACTCACCGACGTTCCGGAGGTATTCCTCGACAGCGCGGACGACGTTCGTCGCGTCCCGGACGGGGACACGGCCTCGTGCCCCATCGCAAACGCAGGCGCCCGACGCCATCGAGCGCGCCTCGACGATGGCGCACGAGACCTGACCGGCGTCGTCCGGCTCGAGCGGACGCGGCAGGCAGCCCGCCGAGCCGCGGAGCTGGCTCACATAGACATTCTTGAGCGGTGCCGTGCCACCCGTGCCACCCGTACCGCCCGTTCCACCCGCGTCATCGTCACCCGACGAGCAACCGAGCCCGCCCGCCCCCATGCCGAACCCGCACAGAGCCATTCCGAGCAAGCAAGCTCGCCGCATCCAGGATAGTGGAGCACATTGGCGCCGCGCCGCCAAACGCGCGCTCAGGCGCGCCGGACAATAGTGGCTTCGAAGCAGCCGTCTTTGCTCTGCATCGAGCGGAGCTCATGCCCGGTCTTCTTGCACCAGGCCTCGATATCCGGCAAAAACGCGCGATCGTCGGCGAGGACGAGCAGCGCTTCCCCCATGGGCATTTGCTTCACCGCCTTGGCGGTGAGAACGATGGGCAGGGGGCAGGATTTTCCGCGGGCGTCTAGCGTCTGCATGGTGCTCACACGAACATGGTGATCTTGCCGGGGGCGGCCGTTTCGAGAAACTTCGCGACCCCGCAGTAGGCGAGCCCCGGGTACTCGAGCATCTCCGCTTCCTTCATACCGAGGAGGTCCATGCTCATCGTGCAAATGTTGACCTCCACGCCGAGCTCGGCCGCGAGCGCCATCATCTCTTCCACGGAGGCGACGCCCTTCTTCTTCATGACGTAGCGGATCATCATCGGACCGCCGCCGCCCATGTTCATCTGCGATAGGGGGAGCTTCCTCACGCCTTTCGGCAGCATCCAGCCGAACATGCGCTCGAGCAGGGACTTCTTGATGTGCGCAGCGTCGCGCCGCAGAGCGGAGGTGCCCCAGAAGGTGAAGAACATCGAGACGCGCATGCCCATCGCGGCGGCTCCGGTCGCGAGGACGAAGGCCGCGATTAGCCGGTCCAGGCTACCGCTGAAGACGATGAGGCTCAGGCGGTCTTCCTGGCCGGCGGCGGGCTTCACGAGCGCGGGCAGCGAGCCGTCCGCCGTGCCGAGCCCCGCGAGCTGGCTCTTCAAGAGCGCGAGCTCGCTCTCGAGCCGCTCGAGGCGGGCCTCCGACGTGGTGCCGTTACCGTCCATCGTCGTCCACCAGGATATCTGCGAGCTCGAGCATGAGCTCGGGCAGCTGCTCTTCCTTCACGAACAGGCGGAGACCGATCATGCAGTCTTCCGTGACGGCGTGCAGGGCGCCCGCACCCCGCGTCGCCGGAGGATGCGACTTTAGAGCCCGCTGCAGCACGGAGTCCACGAGGATGGGACTGATGTAGCGCTGCATCGTCGCGCGGAGCCTCCCGATGCCTACCGAGAACGTGCCGCTGCCAGATGCTCCAGGCATTCCGACAATCTTAGCATTCTGACCCGATCGCATCGGACGTTGCGCTCTCACTGTAAGGAAAGAGGGCCCCGCATTCCGGCGGGTCCGTCCGCTGAACGGCACCGCGCCCGATGCCCCTAAGGCCTCGCCAAGGATTTTCGTGGCTCGAGGCGCAGCCTGACTCCGAAAACTCGTTCCTCGGCGGCGGAGGCACAAACTGCGGCGAGGAGGGCGTGGAGCGCGGGGCCCGTGAGGGCGCGGAAGCACGCCGGCAACGTGTGCGAGGCGAGCGACGAGCGCATCTTCCACTTCGCCCTGACGACATCCGACTTCGACGCCGCCCACGCCGATCATGTCCACCTCGAGATCAAGCCCCAAGCGCGTTCGTTCATCGCCAACTGAAGCGCGCCCGCGGGTCGGAAGACGCAAGGCGTGGGGCCCCAAACGGCCGACGCAGGCCGGCGGTTGACACGGGTGGGGGCCCCGGGGGAGCCTGACTCACTCTTCGCTGGGCGACCATGCCGCTACTGAGCTCGAGCATCGTCAAGCACCAGCTCGCCACGATGGAGCAGGTGGAGGAGGCGCTTGCGCGCCAATCGGCCGAGGGCGGCGATTTGCTCACGAACCTGCTCGAAAAAGTGACCGTGGGCGAGGAGCGCGTGTCGGCGGCGCTCGCAGAGTCGTTCGGCATCGACGCGGCTCCGGTCGGCGAGCTTCCGCGGGCGCCGGAACACGTGCGGCGCCTCGTCCCGCCCGACGTCGCGCAACGGTTCGCCTGCTATCCGCTCGAGGAGCACGCGGGGATCCTGGTGCTTGCCGTGAGCGAGCCCCTGCCCCCGGAGGTGGAGAGCGACCTCGGCTTCGGGCTCGGCGTGACGATCGTGCAGCGCGTGGCTCCGCTCGTGCGCATCCGACAAGCGGTGGCGCGCGACTACGGCCTCTCGCTCGACGAGCGCGTCGCTCGCGCCCTCGCGCGCCTCGAGGGGCGCGGGGAACCGGGGCAGAGCTGGCGGCCGCAGGAGGAGCTCGCGCCCGAGCGCCCCGAAACCGTGGCGCCCGCACCGCAGCCGACCATGGAAATCCCCAAGGTCGTGACCAAGGTTCCGCGCTCGGCGGGCGAGGTCAAAGCGTTGGTGCGAGCCGTGCGACCGGAAGGGCCGCGGCCGCGGCGGATCGGGCCGTACACGGCCGCGATGGCCGAGCGCGACCTGTTGGCCGCGACCGGCCTCGACGAGGTGCTCGAGTCCTTCTTCGACTTCGTTCAGCAGTACTTCGAGTACGCAGCCTTGTTCGCGGTGCACGCCGATCTGGCCGAGGGACGTGACGCGCACGGACCGGGCGCGCCGCGCGCCAAGGTTCAGTCGATCGGGGTCTCGCTCGACTTGCCGAGCTCGCTCTCTCGCGTGCGCGACGGCGAAAGCTACCTCTTGACCCGACTCGGTGGCGGCGGGCTCGACGCGGCGCTCGCGAAGGATCTGGAGCGCCGCCCCGGCGCGCAAGTATTGTTCCTGCCGATCCGAGTTCGCGGGCGCTCGCTTTTGATCCTGTACGGCGATCACGGCGACGCCGACGTCGATCTCGCGAATATCGGTGACGTGATCTCGTTCGCGCCGCTCGTCGCCTCCGCGCTCGAGCGGTTGATCGTGAACCGCAAGCGCGGGCGCGCTGAACAGGCTACCCAGGGCTCGTTACCGGCGCCTCCGCCTCTACGCAAGCCGGCGCGCCCGACGCAGGAAGAGCGCGCCCAGGCGCTCGCCGCCGTGCTCGAGCCCGTTCGCAAGAAGCGAGCACCCCGAGAGGAAGAGCCTTTCGACGTGGCGGAGCCGGCGCACGCGCCAGCGGCCGAAACCCCGCGCCCCACGGCCGCCGAGAGCCCGCCGCCCGCGCCGCCGGAAAAAGACCCCTTCCTGTCGTCACCGCCTGGGCCCGAGCCCTTCATCTCGGCGCCACCAGACCCCGCGACCTCGGAGCCGCCCGGCTCGACCGCTCGCGCGCGCCCCCTTGCTCCGCTCATGGGCGCGCCTGCCAAGCACACGTCGAGCAGCCCACCGCGCTCCATTGCCGAGGCGCTCGCGCGGCCCGTGATCCAAATCGGACGTATCTCGGATCGCCCCACCGATCCCGCCGCGGCCCCGCCGCGCGCCGCCGTACGCCACGGCTCGCTGCCGCCCGCCGCCGTCGACGCGGGGTGGGAGGAGCTCGCGGGACCGAGCTCACCGTTCGCGCGCGGGGAACGCGGCACTCGTCCAGGCGTCGGAAGCCTTCCGCCGGGAACCAAGTCGTCGCCTCCGGCCGACCCGCCCTCCGCCGACTCGACACCCGAAGTGTCCGTCGAATCGGCTCCGCTCGACGACGAGCTCGCGAGCTTGGCCGCGACGCCCGCTTGGGCGGAAGTGGACTCGCCGGGCGTTCCGCTCGCATCGATGTCGCGCACGGCCGCGCACAGCGCCCGGCCGCTCCCGGCCGCCCGCGAGCCGGGCGAGGAGCAACAGCTGCCGAGCGTGATCGTCGACGTCGCGGAGGATTGCCGCGCCCTCCTCGAGCAGCTCCTGCAAGGAGACGCGAGCGCCGGCGACCGTCTCGTTGCGGCCGGCGCACCGGGTGTCGCGGTGCTCGTCGCGGCGTTCCCCGGGCCGCTCGAATCGCCGGCCTCACGTCGCGCGAGCGCCGGCGTAGCGCGCGCGTCGGATTCGGGCCCCGTGATGCGCACGCTGGCCCGCATCGGCGAGCGCGCCGTGCCATTTCTCGTCGTACGAACCAACGACGCCAGCGCCGAGGTCCGCGGCTACGCCACGCGCCTCCTCGGCGAGATCCCGACCCCGGAGAGTGCTCACGCCATCGCGCGCCGCTTCTTCGACGGTGACGTCGAGGTGCGGCGCGCCGCGCTGACGGCCGCTCGGCTCTTGTCGAGCGCTCCGCAGTCGATGGCGACGCTCCTCGCCGAGCTCGGCGTCACGGCGGAAGATCGCATGCGCCCGACGAGCGCCCGCCTGACGGCGATGGAAGCGCTCGCCGAGCTTCGCCAGCCGCAAGCGATCCCCCACCTCATCCTCGCGCTCGACGACAACCCCGTCGACGTCGTGCAGAGCGCTCGGCGCGCCCTCGTGGTGCTCGCGCGACAAGACTTCGGCGCGAGCCCTGGCGGCTGGAACGATTGGTGGCGCAGCGCCTCCGGGCGGCATCGCATCGAGTGGCTCATCGACGCGCTCACGCACGATTCGCCGGAGATCCGCCGGCCCGCGGGCGAAGAGCTGAAAGCGCTGACGCGAGAATATTTCGGCTACTACGACGATCTCCCACCCGCCGAGCGCTCGCAGGCGCAGCGCCAATATAGGCAATGGTGGGAGACGCGCGGCAAAGCGCGTTTTCGAGCCTGATCACCCCTGTGGATGATTTCTCGGCACTGAACGGAGGTGCCGTGCACGCACGCGCCCGTAGACACCGAGCCCCGTCGCATGCCAAAAGCTTGGCCCCGTGCCGCCCGCCACCCACGAGCTCGACGGTGAGAACGCAGCCCTCCGGGCCGCCAACCTGGCATTCGTAGGGCGCAAGCAGCGCGGCATCGCGCGGCTCGCGTCGATCGAGCTCAAGGGCGGCGACCCGCGCTCGTCCGCCTGGGAAGCCGTCGCGATGGCATCCGTCGGGTTCCTCGCGGCGCTCGTCGTGCTCGGCGTCTGGCTGCTCTAGCAGTCACGAAAACCTCGTCGTCGTAGCCCGAGGAGGGACGACCGCTCACGCACGACGACCGTTGCGCTCCGCCGGAGAGCGGCGACGTGAAAAAGTGACCATTGTTCGGCGTGCCCGCGTCCCGCTATCTGTGAGGGCTGATAGCCAGGACTGCATTTGGTCTTGGCGAAGGGAAGCGGGATGCACAAGCCATGGATACTGCGCGGGCTGGCCCTCGGCCTCGCGCTCGGCACGACGGAGTTCGCGTCGGCCCAGACCGTGCCGGAAGCACCGAAAGCGCGCTCCGGCACGCGACCGAAGCGCCTCGCGAAGAGCGAGGTCTTGCGCCAGAGCGTCACCGACAGCAGCGCCAACATTCAGCAATACATCGACGACGGCGACCTGCCACGGGCGCGGCAAGAGCTCGAAAAGCAGGAGCAGGCGGTGGCGGACCTCAAGCGCGAGGCCGAACAACCCCCCGACCAGACCCCGCCAGCGGCCCAGCCCGAAACGAACGTCGCAGCCGACGAAGACAAAGCCGAGAAAGCGCACGAGGCAGCCAAAGCCGACGTCGCCACGGCCGAGGGCAACGCGGGCTGCGACGCGCAGTACCGGTTCTGCGTTTTCGCGGGTGCCGCCGCCGCGAGCTATTCCCTGACGCTCGGCAACGGGCGCCGGCAAGGTGAAACGAGCCACCACATCGTTTCCCTCGTCGTGCCGACGCTCGGCGTGCGCTATTCGGCGTCGCGCTTCATCAGTCTGGACCTCGCCGCCTACACGGCGATCATCTCGCCCGAGCTGCAAGTCAATTCCACCGATCGCAAGGGGACGAGCTGCTCCACGACGGGCGGGACGTTCGAGGACTCGCTGCCGTGTGAAGGCAACGCTCAGCTGCGCCCATACTTGGCGGGGTTTCTGGGCGGCACCGTCGGCACGGGCAACTCGTCGCTCGGGCTCGTCTCGGCCGGTTTCACCGCCGGTGTCGCGCGCACGACGCAGGACGCAA
>DASUGE010000039.1:0-5621 GCA_036274215.1 Polyangiaceae bacterium
GTGAGGAACGAGATCATGGACACATGAGTCAAGCTCGAAGAACGCCGTCTTCGGGGCCGGGCCCCGAAGACAAACACAAAGAAAGGCGTCGGAATCACCTTCCCGCCGAGAGGCAGGCAGGGCGCTCCCGTCGTCGACACCGTCGTCGGCAGAGCGCTTCAAACCAGGACGCTTCATCCGACCGGAAGGACCCGCTAGAGTTTTCCGGCCTGTCTCTCCGGAAAACGACGACGCTCGCGCTCATCGGTTCGAGCGCTTGGGCGCTGGCCCCCGTGGCGCGCGCCGAGCCGAGCGCCGGGTCGACGCCGTGCTCGGAGCCGCAAGCGAAGGGCGCGCCGCCGTGCACGCCGGCCGAGGTCGTCGTGACGGGCACGCGAACCAAGGAGAGCTCGCAGCGCGCGACCGTGCGCACCGAAACCGTGACGCGCGAAGAGGCGGAGCGGCGCGGCGCCCGCAACGTCGGCGAGGCGCTTGCCGGGGAGCCGACGCTGCAAGTGAACCCGCAGGCGTACGGCTACTTGGGCTCGCCGAGCGGTGTGCAGATGCAGGGCCTCGACGGCGATCGTGTGCTCGTGCTCGAGGACGGCGAGCGGGTGATCGGCGACACGGGCGGCGTGATCGATCTCGCGGAGCTGCCGCTGGCGGACGTCGAACGCATCGAGTACGTGGTCGGCCCGACGAGCTCGCTGTACGGCACGAACGCGCTCGGCGGCGTGATCAACATCGTGACGGCCGCTCCGCGCTACGAGGGCCCGAGCGCGAAGGCGCGCGTCGAAGGGCGCACCTCCGGCGATTGGCTCACGGAGGCGACCGGCGCGTACCGGCGGAAGAAGACCTGGTTCGCGATCGACGGCTCCTATTTCAACCGTCACGAGCACGAGCTCGACCAGGGTCCCGCGCTGCTCGTTCCGAACGGCTACACGGGTCTCGTCGGGCTGCGCGCCGGCTTTCAGCCGCAACGTCGCATCGCGGTGCGCCTCAAGGCCAAGCTCGGCCAAGATCACAACGAAGGCCTCACGGCACAAGACGTCCCGGGGCTCGGCACCTACCTCATCGATACGCCCGAGACGACCCGGCGCGTCACGCTGAACGCGCTCGAGACGCTCGATCTGGGCGGCGGCTCGCACCTCGATTTCTCGCTGTCGCACGCGAGCTTCTACGGTGAGTCCGCGCGCGATCGCCAAAACTCGCCGGTCGACGAGAGCCGGCGCAAGAAGGCCGATCTCCAGAGCTTCGAGGCGACGGCGACGATCGCCGACGGCGAGAAGCGCACCTGGGTCGTGGGAGCGCGCGGCGAGTCGGAGGGATTCTCCGAGTCCGTGACGCGCGTCGCGGTCGAAGGCAACGCGCTCGTGCCGCACAGCGCACAAGAGGTGATGCCCCAGCGGCTCTCGAGCGGTGCCGCCTACGCGCAGCTCGGCTATCGGTTGAGCGACGCTCTCACGGTGATGCCCGGCGTGCGCGGCGAGGCCCACGCGCGCTTCGGCGGCGTCGTGGCGCCACGGCTGGCGGTGGCAGTGCGCCCGTCCGAGCTCTTGACGATCCGTGCCTCGGGCGGGCGCGGGTTTCGCGCGCCGAGCGCCAAAGAGTACGGCTTCGTCTTCGATCATTCGGTGATCGGCTATCGCGTGCTCGGCAATCCCGCGCTCGAACCCGAATCGTCGTGGGGCATCAACGGCGACGTGACGGTCCGGCCTTCCTCGCGCCTCCGCTTTCGCTGGGGCGGCTTCTACAACTGGATCTCGAACCTGATCGATTTCGCGGTCGCGCCCGTGCAGACCGATCCGGCGGTCATCGACTACGTCTACGTCAACGTCGCGCGCGCGCGCACCGCGGGCACCGACGTCTCGGTGCGCGCGGAGCCGCTCCCGGGTCTCGTGGGAACGGTCGCGTATGCGTACCTGTTCACGCGCGACGACGAGAGCGGCGGCCCCTTGCCGAGCCGGCCGCCCCACACGCTCACGGCGTCGCTCGGAGCGAAGCTTCCCGCGCGCCTCGATGCGCTCGTCCGCTACCGGCTCACGACCGAGACGTTCGTCTCCGACACCGTCTCGACGCCCACCTACTCGTTGCTCGACGCGCGCCTCGGCTACGGCGTCACGCGCCTCGTCGAATGTTACGCGGGCGGCAGCAACCTGCTCGACGCCCGGCGCGACCCACACCAGCCGGGAGACATGCGCCCTACCCTCGGCTTGACCTTGTACCTCGGTATCCGAGGAACCTTCGCGGACGACGGCGGCGACGAATCCCCGTAACCGCTCGCTGCGAAGGTCCTGCTAAAGTGAGCGCTCGATGACTCGCTGTCACACGACGCTCGGCTGGGTAGCGCTCGGCGCATTCCTCGGCGCGTGCGGCAGCGATCCGGTGAAGTCGAAACCGGGAGCGCCCGAGAGGCCCGGGCCCCCGCCCGAGCAAACGGAGCTCACCTTCGAGGTGTCCGCGACCGAGCCCGTCTACCTGAAGCTCGCGACGCCCGAAGTCGTCACGGTGGCCAATCCCAAGAGCACGACCGACTGGGACCTCGCATTCGTGGGTTACGACGTGCTCACGAACGGCGGTATTTCCGGCTCCGCCGCCGGAGCCGCGTTCGGCCCGCTCGACGTTTCCGTGTTCGCGTTCCCGGACGAGCCCGTGGACGTGCCCTTCTGGATCGTCGATGCCGCGGGCGGCGTCTTCTGGCGCTGGTACGCGTACGACGGGTCATCGCACGCGCTCTACAGCCGCTACCACGTGTACGGGCTGCGCTCGGCAGACAAGCTCTACAAGCTGCAGATCCTCGGCTACTACGGTGACGTGCAGGGCGCACCCGTGAGCGCGCTCTACAAGCTCCGCTACGCCGAGGTGACTCCCGACGGCAGCGGCGAAACGCAAGAGGTCACGGATCTCGACGCGACACTCGACGGCAAGGATCCGGGCCCCGACGTGCGGGGCGGCTGCCTCACGCTCGCGGACGGCCGGACCTCGGCGCTCACGCCGAACGAAGCGAAGCAATCCCTCGCTTGGGACATCTGCTTTCAGCGCGAATCCATCAGCGTGAACGGCGAGCTCGGCGGCCCGGGCGACGTGACGGGCGTCGATCTGCAGGCCGACGACACCGACGAGGAGGCGCTCGCCCTCGTGAAGAAGCGAACGGCCGCGAGCGAAGCGCCGCGCTTCGACGGCACCGACCAAGCCGCGCTCGACGCCCTCGAGTTTCACGGCGACGGCGTGACCTCGGCATTCACCGGCAAGTGGGCCGAGCTCGGCGAGGATCCGCCCGTCCCGAAGCCCGGCACGGCGTTCATCGTCCGCGCGGCCGACGGAAAATCGCGCTATCTCGTGGCCGTCGACTCGTTCGCCGGCGCGACCCGGGACACGCCCGGGACCGTCACGCTCACCGTCGTGCCCTCCGTCTCACCATGAACTCAAGTCTCTGCGTTCGCGTTTCGCTCCTCGCGTTGCTCGCTGCCTGTGGTGCGCCACCGCCGCCGGTCGCCGCACCCCCCAAGGTCGCCGGCGCTCCCCCGCCCGTCGCGCCACCGAAGCCGCGCGTCTACGGCCCCGCACTCCCGCCCGAGAAGCATCTTGCGGATCTGAGCCAGCTCACCTTCGAAGGTGAGAACGCCGAAGCGTACTTTTCGTTCGACGGACGCTGGCTCACGATGCAATCGCGCCTGCCCACGATGGGCTGCGATCGGATCTACCGGCTGAACGTGCTGGACGCTTCGGGCGAACGCGTTCCCGTCTCGAGCGGAGCGGGTGCCACCACGTGCTCCTACTTCGTGCCCGGTGATCAGCAGGAGATCTTCGCGTCCACGCACCGTGGTGGCGCCGCGTGCCCACCGAAGCCGGACCACAGCCAGGGCTACGTCTGGCCTCTGTACGAGACGTACGACATCTTCAAGACGGGCGGCCCAGCCGGCGCACTGACGCGCCTCACGGATACACCGGGCTACGACGCGGAAGGCACCGTCTGCGCGAAAGACGGCTCGATTCTCTTCACGTCCGTGCGCGACGGCGATCTCGAGCTTTATCGCATGGACGCGGACGGCAAGAACGTCCGCCGGCTCACCCACACGCCGGGCTACGACGGTGGCGGCTTCTTCAATCGGGATTGCACGCGCATCGTCTGGCGTGCGGCGCGTCCGAAGCCGGGCCCCGAGCTCGACGATTACAAGGCGCTGCTCGCACAGCACCTCGTGCGGCCCACCAAGCTCGAGATCTACGTCGCCAACGCGGACGGCTCGGACGCAACGCAGCTCACTTACCTCGACGCCGCGTCGTTCGCGCCCTTCTTCCATCCGTCGAGCAAGCGCGTGCTCTTCAGCAGCAACTACGGCGACCCGAAGGGCCGCGAGTTCGACATCTGGGCCATAGACGACACGGGCGCGCGGCTCGAGCGCATCACGCACGCGCCCGGCTTCGACGGCTTCCCCATGTTCTCGCCCGACGGCACGCTGCTCGCCTTCTCTTCGAATCGCAACACCGCGCCCGGCTCGCACGACACGCACGTCTTCCTCGCGCACTGGGCGGAGGGCCAAATCGAGACGACGCTCGAGACGGCAGCCGATCGGACGCTCGCCGACGTGCGCTACCTCGCCGATCCGATGCGCGAAGGGCGCGGCCTCGGCCTGCCGGGTCTCGAAGCCGCGGGCGCGTACATCGAGGCGCGTTTCAAAGGTCTCGGGCTCGAAGCCGCGGGCGACAAGGGCGGCTATCGCCAAGCGTTCGTCGTGCCGACGTCGCTGAAGCTCGGCGGCGACACCGCCCTCGTGCTCGACGGCAAACCGCTCGACGCGAAGGAGTACGCGCCGCTCGGCTTCTCGCCGCCGAAGGCGCAGGCGGCGGGCGAGCTTGTCTTCGCGGGCTACGGCATCACCGACAAGGAGCGGCAGCGCGACGACTACGCCGGGCTCGCGGTGCGCGGCAAAGTCGTCGTCGTGCGTCGCTTCGTCCCCGACGAGCCCGCCTTCGCGAAGACCGAGGACAAGCGCCGCTTCGGTGATCTCCACTACAAGGCCTGGGTCGCCAAAGAGCACGGGGCGAAGGCGCTCGTCGTCGTCGACGATCCCGCGCCGCCCGCGGGGGCTCCCGCGGACTGGAAGGCGCCGGACGAGGCCGCGCTCCCGTCGTTACAACCGGAAGGCTACGGCGACGCAGGCATCGCCGTCGTGATGCTCAAGCGCGCACCCGGGCACGCGCTGATCGAGCGGCTCGAGAAGAAGGAGCGCGTCGCCGCGAAAATCGCGCTCGAGCTCGCGCCCCAAACCACCGATGCCTTCAACGTCGTCGGGCGCATCGCGGCCGGCGTGCCGGCGAAGGACAAGCTCAAGGGCACGCTCGTCATCGGCGCGCACTACGACCATCTGGGCCACGGCGGCCGCTACTCCCTCGCGCCCGACAGCACGCTGCCGCACGTCGGCGCCGACGACAACGCGTCGGGCGTCGCCGGCCTGCTCGAGATCGCGAAGCTGCTCGTCGAGAGCCGCGCAACGCTCCGGCGCGACATCGTGCTCGTCGCTTTCTCGGGCGAAGAATCGGGCCTGCTCGGCTCATCGCATTTCGTGCGCACGAGCGACGCCGGCAAGAACCCCGCGCTGCCCAAGAAGGGCGGCTTCGCCATGCTGAACCTCGACATGGTC
>DASUGE010000040.1:0-14085 GCA_036274215.1 Polyangiaceae bacterium
CGACGGTCGCGATCCAGAGCCCGTAGCGGTCGCCGCGCTGTCCGACGGCCATCGCGCTCCAGCAAAACGGGTTCGACGGCGCCGGCGCGAGGCTCACGTCGTGCACGACGACCGGCGCGGCGCCGGGCAACTCGCTCTGCGCCGCGTCCGTGACGGCCTTTCGGGCCATGGCCGAAGCCGTCAAGAAAACGAGCGCCGTCGTCAGCGAGCCGCCCGCCGCGACCAGCGTGCGCGTGCGTGCCGACCAGCGTCCGTTCAGCAGGAAAAACGCGCCCGCGAGCAGCGTGAGAGACACGGCCGTCGCCAGATTGGCGAACGCCGTCACCCACGCGAGCGCGATGCCAATCGCCACCACGCCGAACAGAAAGAGCTTCGTGGCACGGTGCTGGCTCGCCTGCGCGAGCGCCGGGATCGTGACGATCCAGAACAGCGGCTCGATGATGAACACGGCGTCGCCGTAGAACCAGCCGTCGTAGAGCGGCCAGAACGGATGCACGCCGTAGTTGTTCGAGAAATCCATCGCCACGTGCAGCCACGGCCCCACGAGGCAGAGCCCGAGCAGCACCCATTTCTCGCGCTCGGGCGTGGCGGTCGCGTGCCTGCGCCACAGCGCGCGCAGGCCGAAAAACGTGCACGCGCCGAGCAGGAGCCCGATGCCGAGCGTGTGGCTGTGCCCCCGATGATGCAGGAGGTAGCCGACGCGCCCCGGCGTGAGGCGCCGCAGCATGAAATCGAGGTCGGGGAGGTTATTGGTGATCGCGCTCGCCCAGCGCGCGCGCCAGCGGAGTCGAGGGTCGATCGTCTCGCCGCGGGGGGTGACGAGCAGGAGCGTGACGTCGGCGAGCAGCATGCCCGCGAGGGCGTGCGTGAGGTTATCCATGGGGTCGGCGCAGCCGCTCGAGGCGCTCCCGGATCTGCTTCTCGAGCCCTTGCTCGGTCGGCTCGTAGAAGCGCGCGCCGGCGAGCTCGTCGGGCAGGTACGTCTCCCCGGGGACGAAGCTGCCTTCGCGTTCCGGCGGGTACTGGTAGCCCGCGCCGTAGCCCTCGTCTTTCATGAGACGCGTGACCGCGTTCCTGAGCTTCTTCGGCACCGGCAAGGCGCCGCGTTCCTCGATGCTCGCCTTCACGCGGCTCATGGCCGCCTTCACGGCCGCTGATTTGGGGCAGCACGCGAGGTACAGGCACGCGTGCGCGATGGGAAAGGCGCCCTCGGGCATGCCCATGCGCCGAAATGCCGCGTCGGCATCGACCGCGACCGAGAGCGCGCGCGGATCGGCGTTCCCCACGTCCTCGCTCGCGAAGATCATCAGCCGGCGCAAGAGGAACAGTGGATCGTCGCCGGCCTCGAGCATGCGGAAGAGCCAGTAGAGCGCCGCGTCGGGATCGCTGCCGCGCATCGACTTGATGAGCGCGCTCGCGACGTTGTAATGCTCCTCGCCGGCTTTGTCGTAGAGGAGGGTGCGCTCCTCGCCCGCGCGCTCGACGAGCGCCGTGTCGATCTGGTTCGAGCCTTCGGGCACGAGCGACGCCGCGACGTCGAGCATGCCGAGCGCGCGCCGTGCGTCGCCGCGCGCCGCGCGGGCGATGAGCGCGAGAGCGTCCGCGTCCGCCACGAGCCCGCGCGCGCCGAGCCCGCGCTCCGTGTCGGCGAGCGCCTGCTCGAGCACGCGCACGAGGCTCGGCTCGCTCAGCGTTTCGAGTCGAAAAACCCGGCAGCGCGAGAGCAGCGCCGCGTTCACCGCGAACGACGGATTCTCGGTCGTCGCTCCGATCAGCGCGATGGTGCCATTCTCGAGGTGCGGCAGAAACGCGTCCTGCTGACTCTTGTTGAAGCGGTGGATCTCGTCGACGAAGAGCGTCGTTCCGCGCCCCTGGTACGAGCGTCGCTCGCGCGCCTGCTCGATGAGCTCGCGCAGCTCCTGCACGCCGCCGAGCACCGCCGAGAACGCCACGAACTCGGTGCGCGTGCGGTGCGCGACCACGCTCGCGAGCGTCGTCTTCCCCGAGCCGGGCGGTCCCCACAAGATGAGCGACGGCAAGCGATCGCTCTCGATCACCTCGCGGAGCGGCTTACCGCGCGCGAGGAGCTGCTCCTGCCCGAGGATCTCGTCGAGTGTGCGCGGACGCATGCGCTCGGCCAGCGGTGCGGGCGTGCCGCCGAGGGCGCCGCGACTCACGGCGCGAGCGAGCAGCGTCGGCTCGTCGGGCCCCCGCCGGCTCGTCTTTTTCGCCATTTAAGCGGGCCTTTCCCGCGGCGCGCGCGGCCCGAAGATGGCCGTGCCGATCCGAACCACGGTCGAGCCGGCACGGATCGCGTGCTCGTAGTCGTGGGTCATGCCCATGCTGAGCTCGGGCAGCCGTTCGACCCCACCGTGCTCGTCGCGCAGCGCTCGGAGCTTGTCGAAGTACTCGCGTGAGCGCGCGGGCGCGGCGTCGAGCGGCGGCACGCACATGAGCCCGACGAGCCGCAGTGCGCTCGCGCCGTCGGCGGCGTCGATGAGCGCGCCGAGCTCGACCGGAGCGCAGCCGCCCTTCTGCTCTTCGCCCGCGATGCTCACCTCGAGGAAGATCGGCAAACGGGGGTCGCTCCCGAACGCACGTCGCGCTGTCGGGATCTCGCGGCCCGCGGCGCGGCGGTCGAGCTCGGCGAGCAAAAGCCGCGAGTCCACGGAGTGCACCGCCGCGGCGTGCTCCACGACGTGCTTGACCTTGTTGCGCTGCAGGTGGCCGATCGCGTGCCAGACGAGGCCGTCGAGATCCGCGAGCGCTTCGGCCTTTTCGACCAGCTCCTGCACGTAATTTTCGCCGAAATGGCGCTGCCCGTGCGCGTAGGCGGCACGGATCGCCGCGGCGGGGTGCCCCTTGGACACCGCGAGCAAGAGCGGCGGCCTCGCGAGCGAGGCATCGGCGCACACGGCTTCGAGTCCGGCGCGCACGCCGCGCAGGCGTTCGCCGAGCGCCTGGCGCTCCGCCTCGTTCAGCGCGTCAGCGGGGTGAGCCACGCGCTCAACGTTCCGATTTGACGCCGACGAGCTCGCGAACCCGCACGCCGACCTCGCCGTCGACGTCGCAGAGCTCGCCGCGCGCGACGACTCGGCCCGCGATGCGCAGGAGCACCGGCTCGGCGACGCGCCGCCCCGTTTCGATCACGTCGCCCGGGCGCAGGCGCGCCCAGTCGCTCGCGGCCATGCTCACCGCGCCGAGCTCGACGCGCACCACCACGGGCGCCTCGAGGGCTGCGTCCGCCAGCGTCTCGTTCACGTCGTCCGCTTCCGCCATCGCGTCCGCCGAGTCCGCGCGATCCGGCGCGAGCTCGGCGAGCTCCTCAGTTAGCACGAGACGCCCGTCGGCAGGCATCTCGACCCAGACCCCGGACTCGCCCAATGCAGCGGCGAGCACGGCCCGGCCGATTCCGTCGCTCGTGACCCAAGCTTTCTCGCCCGGCAAAAACGCCGCACCGGGCAGCAAGCGGGCAAGCTCCGCGGGCGTCGCGAGCGATTGAGCGACCACGAGCGGAATCGCGAGCGGCAGCTCTCCGAGCGTGTCGAGCTCGACGCGCGGGCGTGGCGCCGTGGGCGCGGGCTCGAGCGCGAGCAGCGCGTACCCGGCATAGGCGCGGCCGTCGAAGCGGAGCGTCACGTCGACGCGCAGCGTCGAGGCGTCGTAGCGCGGCTCCGGCAAGAGCTCGACGGGCTCGCGCGTGAGTCGGCGCGCGACCTCGACCGCGAGCGCCGCGCAGGCGCCGCTGACCGCGGGCTCGACCTCGTGCCCCTCGCGGGCGAGCGAGAACGGGCGCGCCAAGATGCGCTCGAGCAGCGCCACCGCGAGCGCCGGCTCGGCACCGAGCGCCGCGCTGCTCTTGCCGCACCCGAGCGCGACCTCGAGCGCCCGCCGCTTCGGGCCACCGAGCGCGTAACCGCGAAGCTCGCACTCGACCGGCGTGCCCACGACCGCCGACAGCACCCCGGCGAGCCCCTCGGGTGCGAGCTCGACCGGATGCTCCCGGAGCTCGGCGAGCCGCGCGAGCAGAGCGCGCGGGACCCGCTCGAGGGAGCCCCATGGGTAGGGGGCGTAGGGCGCATGACGGCCGACCGGCACGCCGGCATCATAGGACGCCAGTGACCCAGGGATCATTGCCTAGGCCCCAATTCATCCACACCCCTGTGGATAGCTTTGGGGCAGGCGCGGCAGGCGTGCTTCCGGCTGAAATCATGGCGGTTTCGGCGTTTGGCGCTGCGTGCTAGCGTGGGCGCATGCGTAGCTCGTTCCCGTTTCGACTCGCATGGATCATGGCGCTGGGGGCAGCGCCGGCTCTCGCCCAGACGCCGGCCGCCGCACCCCCGCCGTCTGCACCTCCGCCGGCCCCGGCGGCCGCTCCGGCCGCTCCGGCCGCTGCGCCGGCGGCCGCTCCGGCCGCTGCGCCGGCGGCCCCAGCGACGGCAAGTCCTGCTCCGGCGGCGCCTGTCCGCGCTGGCGCGAGCCCGTACTCCGAAGCCGTGCAGAAGGGCGACAGCCTGCTCTTGGCGCGCGACTTCGACGGGGCCATCGCCGCGTACAAGGCGGAGATCGACAAGAACCCCGCGCTCGGCCACTACCGCACGGGCGAAGCGCAAGTCGCCAAGGGCAACATCGCCGAGGCCGAAGCGGCGTATCAGACGGCCCTGAAGCTCGTCGGCACCGACGACAAGCTGCGCAGCAAGCTCCTGTTCGTGCTCGCGGATCTGAAGGAGCGCCAGAAGGCGAACGACGACGCCATCACGCGCTGGAAGGAATACGAGGAGCACGCCCGCACGGTGGCGGCCGCGAAGGGCTACCCCGCGACGGCGGTCGAGCGCGTGAAGCGCAACGAAGAGTGGAAGAAGCTCTCGGCCGACGCCGCCGAGGTGCGCGCCCGCATCAAGAAGCGCATCGACGAGGCGGACGAAGCGCTCCGCAAGAGCTCCCCGACGAAGTAGCGTTAGTTACAGGGGGCCTTGCCCCCGCGGCTCGCTACGCGACCGCCCCCCCGCCGCCTTCGGCGTGCTCGCTTTGCTCGCAGGGGGCCTTGCCCCCGCGGGTCGCTTCGCGACGCTGATTCGAGCTATTTTCCGCTGCGAACGCGGACGCTACCGGCGAGCGCCTCGTCGGCGCGTCGCGTGAACTCGAGGAAGGCCGGGTACTCCTTCGGCTGGATGCGCCCGGCGGGCAAGCGCACGTGGCGCTCGAACACGAGGGTCTGACCTTTGACCGCGTCGTTCACCTCGACGTGGCGCTCGCCGTCCTTGAGCTTCTGCGGCGCGAGGGCCGCTTCGACGCTCGCGCCCTGCGGTAGCTCGACGGCGATGTGCACGTCCTGCGACACGGACTCGACCATCAAGAGCGGCGTCTGGCGGGTGGGCAGGGTCGCGAACTGACCGAGCCGCGGCGTGAAACCGGGCGGCTGGATCATGAGCGTCGCGCCGATCAGCTGGGCGAAGGAGCGCGCGCGCGATTTGGTGACGATCTTGATGGGCGCGTCGGGGTCGTTCACGCCCTCGATGTGATACTCGAGGAGCTCGACGCCGCGCAGGGCGGCGCCGAGCAGGCGTCCCTCGATCGCATCGCGGATCTGCCGCTCGGGGAGCTGGCTCAACACGGTGCGGAGGCCGGTCGCGTACTTGCCCTGGAAGGTTTGGACCAAGTCGACCGCGGCGGAGCCGTCGCTCGCGAGCTTGGCTTTCCCGTCGGTCAAGGCGCTGTCGAGCGCGCCGGCCGCCGGCGAGCGCGTCGTCTCCCAGCCGTCACCGCCGAACACCACGGCCGGCATCCCGCGCACCTCCGCGGGCACGTAGCCGAACGGCGCGTGCTTGCTGCCGAGCGTGAGCCAGAGATCGCCCTTCTGCGCGCGCACGCGGAGGAGCGGCTGCGTGTAGATCATCGAGCTCGAGAAAGGACCGCTCGGCGCGAGCGTGAGGCGGTTCTGGACGACGGCGTAGTCGGCCGGAATGCCGAGCGCGCGGCACAGGACGAGGTAGCCGCGCCAGAGGTTGCCGTTCTTGCTGACGACGACGCGGCGACCGTCGGCTTCGTTGCCTTCCTCCACGTTGGCCGTCACCCAGTGGTAGAGCTTGCGCGCGCGTTCTGCGCGCGCTTCGGGCGGCAGCGGCTCCACGATGCGCTCGGCGATCTTCTTCACGCGCGGATCGATGGGCGTGAGATCGTCGGCCGAGTCGCCGAGCGCCTTCAGCGTCGCGTCGAGCGAGATGCCCCAGCCGACCTGAACGCTGGGCAAAAACTCCGTGATCGGGGCGCTGAACGGCTCCACGGGCGCGGCCGGGCTGCGCTCGACGCGCCAGCGTCGCACGGTGAGCCCGCTGCCCTCGGTGACGATCGGCGCGGGGACGTCGTTCTTCGTCTCGATCTGGAGCTCTTTGTCGGTCGGCGAGACGACGACGAACTCGCTGCGCGCGTAAGCGATGTTCTCCTCGCGGAAGAACCAGCGCGGCCCGACGTAGCGCAAGCCGTGGCGTCCGTCGCCCGCGTTGCTCTCGATGCGCTCGGTCTCGATGTAGTCGCCCACCTCGAGGTGCGGCATCGTGACGGTCGGCTTGCCCTGCACGAGCTCGGGCTCGAGGATCGTACCGTCGCGCTTGAGCACGCGAAGCTTCAGGAAGCTGCCGTTGCGGAGCGGCTGCTCGGCCATGTCGCCGATCGCCTCGGCCGACTGAACGCGCACGATCTCGTGCTCGAGCAGGCGGCTCGAGCCGTCGTCGTGCACCCAGAGCGCCGAGTAATCGAGCACGCGCGCGGCCGTGCCGCCGAGCGCCTCGTTCTTGCGCTCGAACTCGCGAATCACGGCGTTCGTGTCGATGCGATACGGCGCGAGCTCGGTCGCGCCCTCGACGAGATCGAGCGCGGCCTCGAGGCGCGCCGTCGGGGCGCCCTTCTGCACCGATTCGACGACCGCCTGCACGAGCGCCATGCGGTCGCCCGTCGCGTAGCGCGCGTCGGCGAGCGCGAGGCGCGGCTCGTCCTTTTGCGGGTTCTTCTTGATGGCCGCTTCGAGCTTCTTCCAGGTCTCGTCCTCGTTGCCCGCGCGGACCATCACGTCGTGGATGCGCGCGGCGATGTCCTTGCGATCGGGGCGGCGCGTGGCGAGCCGATCGCGCTCGGCGAGCGCCGCCTTGAAATCGGCGCGCTCGAGCGCGCGGCCGAGCGCGATCTCGTTGTCGGGATCGAGCTTCAGGATGCGCGTGACGAGGAGGTCGGCCTTCGCGGAGTCGCCCTGCGCGTCGTAGACGGCGACCGCTTGCTCGAGCGCGTCCGGATCCTCGGGGAAGCGCTGCTCGAGGAGCTTGGTCGCCGCGGCGAACTCCGCCGACCAGCCGAGCTGGTGGTAGAGGTCGGCGAGCTCGCTCAAGACCGCGGGTACCTCCGGGACCTGATCGACGAGGGCCGCGACGTCGCTCGCCGCTTCGATGGGGCCCGAGCGCTCGGCCTGACCGGCTGCCAGCGTCAGGCGCGCCTGCCAGAGGCGCGGATCCTTCTTCACGGCGCGCTCGCCGAGCTCGCGCGACAAGTCGCGACGCTGATTGTCGGCGAAGATGGGGTCGTCCTGCACGTACGTGGCGGCCGCCGAGAGCGACGGGCCGGTGGCCTTCGCGACATCGGAGACGAGCGGCTCGAGCAGCACCGAGGCGACGTCGGACTGGTCGTCGATCTCGGCGACTTCGGCGCCGAAGTAGCGCGCCAGATCGTCCCCGGAGTCCACGACCTTGCCGTTCACGACCTGCGCATCGAGGGCGTTGTCGGGGCGGATCGAGCGCGGCGGGCGCGTCACGTACGGGCGCGACGGCTCGGTGCTGCCGGTCGTCCCGTAGGGTCGCCCGTCGGGATACATCAGGCGCAGCGCCGTGCTCGGCGAGCCGAGCTTGACGACGATGCGGTGCCGCCCGCGCTCGAGCTCGACGCGCGAGGCGAAGCGCAGCCACGAGCCCCATTCGCGGAAATCGCGCCGGAGCACGGGCGTGTCGTCGACCCACACCGCGAAAGCGCCCTGCGCCGCGACGACGAGCTCGCCCGGCTGGTCCACGTCGACGAACGTCTCCGCGTAAACGATGCCGTCCGGCACGGGCTCGTCCGTCGTCACCGTGCAGCCGTGCGTGACCGTCTTCAAGATGCGCGGCACCTCGCCGGTCTCCGTGTCGGCGGCCCAGTGCTGACTCCAGGTTCCCGGCTGCTCCGGCGGGAACACGCGCAGCGTGTCGCGCGGCGCGTT
Source organism: Polyangiaceae bacterium (assembly GCA_036274215.1). GTDB lineage: Bacteria > Myxococcota_A > Polyangia > Polyangiales > Polyangiaceae > PMG-095. The sequence continues at coordinate 8,237 of DASUGE010000040.1, forward strand.
GCGACCGAACGGCCCCGCGAGCCGGAGCGCCGTCACGCAGCCCTGCTGCTCTGCGACGAGCTTCTCCGTGTTGGCGACGGCAGCGTTGTGCGACTCGCCGGCCCACCATTGCGAGAGCTCGAGGCGCGCGCGCCAGCCGATCGAGCCCGGCTGCTTGATCAGGCCTTCGACGCGGTCCTTGTTCTTCGCCCAAAAGCCCGGCACGGCGTGGCGGTAGCCGGCCGCGTCGTGCGCCGCGAGCCAAGCGAAGAGCGGCGCGCGTGGATCCTTCGAGTCGCGCGCCGCTTCCACCGCGGCGAGGTACGACGCCGAAACGCTCGCGAGCTTGCCGTGCACCGAGTCGTCGAAGCCGCGCGCCAAGTCCGCGATCAGGCCGTGCGCCTTGAGCTCGTCGAGCCGCTTGCGGGCGCGCTCCGCCTGCTTCGTGTCACCGCCGGGCGACACCAGCTCGCCGAGCAGCCAGCGCCCGACGACCTCGCCGTCCTTGGAGGAGGCCGAGCTCTTGCGCAGATCCGCGACTTGCGGCGGCCCGACGTGCTCCTGGCCCGCGCACGCGGCGGCGGCGAAAGCGAGCACTGCGAGCGCGGCACGCGAGCGGCGAAGTTTCGTGAGAACCCTCATGGCTGGACCACCAGGCGACGGCTGAGCGCCCGGTCGGCGTCTTCGCAGAAGCGCTTGAACGCGGGGTAATCCTTGGGCACCACGCGATCGGTCCGGAGCCCCACGCGCGAGGTCACGGTCACGCGATCACCCTGCTTTTCTACGGTCATCTTCACCCAGCCGAAGGGATTATCGAGGTTCACGTTCTCGGGCAGCGCGATCACCTTCGCGCCCGGCGGGAGCTCCACGACGAACGAATCGCGAAGCTCCGCGGGAGCGAGCAGCCACACGTCCTGGCGCCGCTTCGAGAGCGACGCGTACGCGGGCGTGAGCCGGAAGGAGTTCGTGACGGCCATCGAGAGCTGGCCGGCTTCGCGTCGCGCGAACGTCGGCGCCGTTCCCTCGAGGTGGATGCGCACGGGCTGCTTGTTGTCGTCGAGATCGCTCGTCGTGAGGCCCTGCGCGCCGGGGGCGATCACGAAGCCGGGCAGCTCGCCGCCGATGTCGTGGTTGATGCGTTCGCGCCGCGCCGATTCAGCGTGGTACTGGCGGCGAAGCTCGGCCGACGTGTAGCCCGCCGTCGAGTAATCGAGCGTCAGCTTGGTTTCGCCCGATTTTGCGACCTTCGCGTGCACCTCGCGCGCGACGTAGTTCTTGTCGGGCGGCGGCAGCGGGATCTGGATGAGCTCGGACTTGCCCTGATTTACGCGGAAGCCGACGGCGCCGAGATCCATGCGCGGCAGCTCGTCGATGCCGGTGTGCTCGGCCGTGCCGTCCAGGTAGAGATCCATCGACGGCACGTACGCGATGGCGTGATCGAACGGCGCGAAGCTCGCGACCTTCGAGCGCAGGCCGCCTTTCATCTGCGTGCGCAGCACGACCATCGTTGCCGGGATGCCGAGCTCGTTGAGCAAGGTGGTGATGACGGTCGCCTTGTCCTTGCAGTCGCCCCACCCGCGCGTGACGGTCTGGACGCAGCGGTGCGGCTTGTAGCCGTAGATGCCGAACTCGAGCGCGACGTAGCGCGTGTTCCGGATCACCCAGTCGTAGACGGCCTCGACCTTCTCGCGCTCGGTCTTTTTGCCTTCGGTGATCTTCTTCGCGAGCTTGCGCGTGTCCTCGTCGACGTCGAACTGGTCTTTGACGAGACCCCAGTACCAGCGGCCGAGCTCGCCCCAGGTTTTGTAGGTCGAAACGTGGACGAAGCCGAGCACCTCGGGGCCGGGCGGCATCGCCGGCTCGGGATCGAGGCCGGGCACCGTTTCCGCGAAGAAGCGGTAGGTGCGCTGCGTGCCCGCCTCCGTGACGGTGGGCGTGAGGCCCGGCACGTCGGTGTCGAAGTAGAGCGTGCGCGCCTTGGGCGTCACGACGACGTACTCGGCGTTCGAGGTCGGATCGGAGCTCTGCAGCTGCGTGATCTCGCCGAAGTAATCGTTGAACTCGTTGCGCGGCGTCACGTCGTCGACGCGGTAGCGGAGCTCGACCACGTCGCCCGCCTCGAGCCGCGGGAACTGCACGTAGAAGGCGCGCCCGGTCGTGTACATCGAGATCGACGGATCGTCGGCGGGCCCCTCGCCCCATTCGACCGCTTCGTCGACGCGCCCGTCGCCGCGGTACACCTTCGCGCCGCGCAGCTGCACCACCTGCGTCGAGGTCTCGTACACGAAGCCGTACTGCCGCGCGTTCGCCGCCGCCGAGTCCGTGAGCGGCTGGAACACGATCTGCCGGTACTGGCTCGAGAGCCCGTTCTCGAACATGGTCGAGACCGTGAGATCGCGCAGCGTGCGGCGGTTTTGCCCCTGCGGCGGCGCGTGGCGGAGCGGCAGGAAGCGCTCGGGAGCCCAGGCGTACGCCTCGTCCGGCCGCGCCTTCTTCGGCTCCACGTGCTCGACGTACTCGCGCACGGCCTTGTCCTGCGGCCGGATGCGCAAAATCTCGTGCAAGAGCACGAGCTCCGCGTCCGTCTTGCCGGTCTCGCCGTAGAGGTCGGCGAGCGTGCGCAGCGTTCCCACGTCCTCCGGCGCGAGCTCGAGCGCGCGCTGATACGTCGCGATCGCACGCTGACTCTGCCCGAGCGAGCGGTAGGCGCGCGCCGCGGCGTTGAGCGCCCAGAGGTCGCCCGGATGCGACTCCACGAGCCGGTCGCTCCAGTGCTCGGCCGCCGCGCGATCGCGCCGCGCGATGGCGAGCGACGTCATCTGGGTCAGGAAGCCGCCGTCATCGAAGCGCAAGCCGCTGTAGCGGGCCTCGACCTCGCTCGCTTCGGTCGTGCGCCCCAGCGTGCGCAGCGTCGACGCGTACAGATTCAGGAGATTCACCGCGTGCGGATTGCGTGCGAGCGCCGCGTCGAGCGTCGCGAGCGCCGTGCGCGGCAGCCCCGCCATCGCGTAGAGCTCCACGCGGCCCTGAACGGCGACGACGTCGTCCGGATCGCGCTTGATCAGGCGTTCGAAGATCGGGAACGCCTCCTCGTAGCTCGGGCTTTCCCGCCGGTGGAGCGCGCGGGCGAGCAGGACCTCGCGGCTTGGATTGGTGCGGCTGTCGAGCGCCTCGGCCTTGGTGATCCAGTCGCCTCGGTGGTTGTGGTCCTCGGCGAGCGCGGCCGCGAGCAGCAGGCGGCGCACGGTCGGCGCTTTGTCGCTCGCCTTCACGGCGAGGTCGCGCGCGCGGTGCACGGCCGGGTCGTCGCCGTCCGTTTCGTAGAGGTAGCGCGCGTACTGCTCGAGGTTCGCGGCGCTCGGATCGCGCGCCGTGAGCCGCTCGAAGGTCTGGACGGGGCCTTCCACCGAGCCCGGCTTCGCGGGGATGGCTGGCTTCGCGGGAGCCGTTGCCGCGGTCGCGGCTGCGTCCTTGTCGGTCGCCGCCTTGTCCGCACCGGCTGTCTTGTCGGCGCCCGACTTGTCGGCCTTCGACTTGTCCGCCTTGGCCGCCAGCGGCTTCGCTCTCGGCGAGTGTTGCTTCTTCGCTTTGGCGAGCCGCGCCGCCGTCTCGGCCGCCGGAGCGCTCGCGGCGACGTCGTTCGTCGCGACGAGGTCCGGGTCCGGGGCGCCCTTCTCGTCAGCGAGGCGCACGGACAGCACGGGCGCGCTCTCCTCCCCGCAGATCTTCACGGTGAGGCCGTTCTTGCCCGGCTCGAGCGTGAGCGGCACGGCGTAGCGATCGAAGTCGTGGCTCGAGTAGACGCTCGATTCGAGCACTTCCTCGCCGTTCCAGAACACCTTGAAGGCGCCGCCGCTGCCGATCCACGCGCTGATCTTCTTCGGCTCCTTCCGACCCGAACGCGACTCGACGAAGGTCGTCGCGTAGGCGCACACCTTCTGCTCGGGGCGGAGCAGCGAGCCGAAGCTCACGAACCCTTGCGGGAACTCGCGCGGCACGGCCCGCCATCGCACCGGACGCTCCTTCCCGGACTCCGCCTTGCCGGGCACGATGGGCGACTCGAACGCGAGCTCGGGACCGAACGTGGTATCGAGCCCGGACTTGCCCTCGTTGTCGAACGGACCAATGACGAGGAAGCGGTCGACGAACCCGAGCGCCGCGATCTGATCGTGCGCCGCCTTGATGTCACCGCGCCGAAACCTGGCGAACGCCGCGAGCGCTCCAGCGTAGGCGCGGGCCGGCGGCGTCAAGCGCTTGTCGGTCGCCGCATGCTGCAACGTCTCTTCGACCTGAGCCGGGCTCGCGCGATCCCAGCTCGACCAGATGCGGCGGAGCGCCGCGTAGGCTTCGGGGCCGCGAGCGCTCTCGAGCTCGTCCTGGCGCTTGGCGAGCTCGGCGTGGAACGACGGACTTTGGGCGCTCGCCAGGCCTGCGGCGAGAAGTACGGCAGAGATCAGGGGCGAGCGGTGCTTCAAAGCCGATTCCTCGTTGGTCCTCGTAGCGCCAAGAGGGTCACGAGCAAAGGGCCGAGAACGGGGCCGACTGCCTCAGGACGCTCGGCCGGGAGCCTTGTAGGCGAGCTGCGCACGCTGTCACCCTTGTCCGCTCGAGGGGGGTCAGATAGAAGTGTTCTTCGCTGTAGAGTTGAAAACGTAGGAAGAAGAAACGCTCCGCGCATCGCGGAGACGGGTTCTGGTTTCCGGCGAGGTCGGACCAGAACGATGCCCAGGCTGACGACAACAAAGGCTTTTGCCAAGAGGTCGGCCGGGCTGCTGGAGGCGTGATGGTCAATCCCCAGATGGTGATGTACGAAGAGGAGTTCAACCAGATCCAGGCGGTCGTGGACCGTCTGGTTCGGGAAGCGAACGCCAAGGTCGTCTTCATCGTCGACAAGAACGGGCAGCTCATCGCGGCGAGTGGCGAGGTCGACAACATCGACACCACGTCGCTGGCGTCGCTGACGGCGGGCAACATCGCGGCCACGGGCGGCATCGCGAAGCTCCTGCGCGAGAACGAGTTCGCCACTCAATTCCACGAGGGCGAGAAGGCGAACATCCACATCCAGCTGGTGGGCAACCGGGTCATCCTGGTCGTCATCTTCGACTCCAAGTCGAGCCTCGGCTTGGTGCGCCTGCGCGTTCGGAAGGCCAGCGACGAGCTCAATCGGATTTTCGAGGCCCTGCTCAGCAAAGTTCAGGAGCCAGGCGGAGACTCGCCTTTTGCCGAGATCACCGACGAGGACATCGACAACCTATTCAACGATTGATGATGGAACGTCGGCGCAAGATGAACGCTGAGGTGCCCCGGCCATGAGTTTCATCAACTACATGGCCCGGGAGATCAACTGCAAGATCGTCTATTACGGTCCGGGTCTCTGCGGAAAGACGACGAATCTTCAGTACATCTACGAGCGCACCAATCCGGAAGCGAAGGGCAAGATGATCAGCCTCGCGACGGAGACGGAGCGCACGCTGTTCTTCGACTTCCTCCCGCTCTCGCTCGGGGAGATCCGCGGCTTCAAGACGCGCTTCCACCTCTACACGGTGCCGGGGCAGGTCTTCTACGACGCGAGCCGCAAGCTCATCCTGAAGGGCGTCGACGGAGTCATCTTCGTCGCCGACTCGCAGATGGAGCGCCTGGAAGCGAACCAGGAGAGCGTCGAGAACCTGCGCACGAACCTCGCGGAGCAGGGCTACTCGCTCGAGAAGATCCCGTACGTGATCCAGTACAACAAGCGGGATTTGCCGAACGTCGTCTCGGTGGAGGAGCTGCGCTCACTCATCAACCCGATGAACGTGCCGGATTTCGAAGCGAACGCGCGCGCCGGAGTGGGCGTGTTCGACACGCTGAAGGCCGTTTCGAAGCTCGTT
>DASUGE010000041.1:0-4537 GCA_036274215.1 Polyangiaceae bacterium
TCGGGTCGGGCGAGTGCGCGAGGATCGCGCGCAGCCGATCGAGAATCGAGAACTGGCCGGACTGTTTCGGCGCGGGTCCGGAAAGGCCATCGCCAAAGCGAGGCTCCGCCTGCGCGACCTCCGGCTCGGCCGCATCCTCTAGCTGATGCCGCGAAGGTCCGGCCATCGAGGCTTTCGTGAACCTCGAGTATGGGGACCTCGCCCCCGCATGACAAGGCGTGGCCTTTTTCGACCGTGGTTTGGTCGGATCCGGCCGCGCTCTCGAACCGTCGTTCGGTGCCGGCAGCCAAGAAGCCTCCGGACGGGGGAAGGCAGCTGGCATGCAGGTTGCTGTGCGCGCCCGACCTTTGGCGCCTCAACGCGATCGCGAATCTTGGCGAGCTCCGAGCGAGCTCGCCGGCCACGTGCTCCTCGTCGATGACGAGCCCCTGCTCTTGAAGAGCGTCGAGCGCATGCTGCTTTCCCGTGGCCTGCCCGTGCTCTTGGCGTTCGATGGCCCGGGTGCGCTCCGAGAGGCGGCGCGGGTTCCCGAGCTCGCCCTGCTCGTTACCGACATCCGCCTACCCGGTATGGACGGCATCGAGCTCGCCGAGCGCTTACGCAAGCGTCTGCCCGGGCTCAAGGTGCTCTTCATGTCCGGGTTCGAAGCCGACCCGCGCCGGCGGGCGCTCCCCGACGACGGGAGCTGGACATTTCTGCCGAAGCCGTTCACCGGGCGCGAGCTCGACCGGCGGCTCGGACTGCTTCTCGGGGCAGGTGGGGCGGGCGTGCCCGGGTGAGGGCCGGGCGAGACCAAGGCGAAAGGTGACGGGGCGCTTCGGGATCGATATATTCGCGGCCGCCCCGGGCCCAAGGCCCGGCAGACGAACCGTTAGACGAGGAGATCATGCGAAAGCTCTGCTTGGCAACCGTCGTGCTCGCCACCGCGTGCGGAGGCGCCGCCGTGCCCCAGGAAACGCTCACCGCTGCGAAGGCCGCCGTCGCAGGAGCCGAGGTCGCCGGAGCCTCCTCCGAGCCGAAGGCTGCATTGCACTTGAAGCTCGCCAAAGAGCAGCTCGCCAAGGCGGAGAAGCTCATCGCCGACGGCGACAACGAAGAAGCGAGCCGTGAGGTCGATCGCGCGCAGGCAGACGCTGATCTCGCGTTCTCGCTCGCCAAAGAAGCGACCGCGAAGAAAGAGGCCGCCGACACCCAGGAGCAGCTCGAACGGCTGAAGCAGCACTCCAAGTGAGGGCGCTCGCGGCTTCTGCATTCAGGGAGATGATCATGAATCGCTCGTTCAAAATTGGTTGGTTGCTCGCAGTTCAGGTCCTCGTCGGGTGCAGCACGCCCCTGCCGCCCCAAGAGCTTTTGCAGGCGCGGAGCGCCTACAACGCGGCGTCGAAGAGCCAGGCGAATCAGCTGGCCCCCGCTCAGCTCGATACGGCCAAGCAGTCCCTCGAGAAGGCCGAGAATTCCTTCAAGGAAGACGGCGACGAGCCGGTGACGAAGGATCTCGCTTACATCGCGAACGTGCGGGCGCAGATCGCCGTCGCCGAAGCCGGCCGCGAGCTGGCGTCGCGCAACAAGGCGAAGATCGATCACGACTTCCGGAACTCGCAGCTCGATGCCCTCGACTCGAGCAAGACGGCGCTCGCGGCGGAGAAGAAGGCGCGCGCCGAGGCAGAGAAGGCGCGCAAGGCCGCGGAGGCGAGCCTCAAGGAGATCGCCGCCATCAAGGAAGAGTCGCGCGGCGTCGTGATCACGCTCTCGGGCGCCGTGCTGTTTGCCACCGGCAAGAGCACGCTGCTCCCCATCGCGCAGGAGAAGCTCTCCGAGGTCGCCAAGGCGATCGGAGATCAGGGCAACTACAAGAGCCTCCTCGTCGAAGGCCACACGGATTCGCAGGGCAGCGCCGACAAGAACCAGATCCTGTCGCAGCAGCGCGCGCAGGCCGTCCGCTCGTACCTCATCACGCAGGGCATTCCGTCGGACAAGATCCGCGCGGAGGGTATCGGCTCGAGCCGTCCCGTGGCGGACAACAGCACGGCCGAAGGTCGCGCCAACAACCGCCGCGTCGAGATCGTCGTCGAGCCGAACCGCTAGCCGACGTTTCAGCTCAGATCGAGGAGCGCGAGTCGCGCGGCGTCGGGCGACGTGCGCGCGACGATGGCCGCCGCGTCCGCGTCGGATGCGGCGGTCAGGCGGCCGATGAGCGCGAAGTAGTCGGCTTTCTTCCGTAAGAGGTGCGTGAGGCGGAAGGCCGGCGCGCCCTCGACGCACCAGCCACGCGCGGCGAGCGCGAAGAGCCGCCGGTACGCCGCGGGCGCGAAGCGCAGCGCGATATGGTCCAGCACGAGGTGCGGCATCCCGGCGCCCGCCACACGCGCGAGCACGGTGTTCACGAGGTTCATCGCGAGCGCCTGATTGCAGGCGCGGAACGGGTGGAGCCGGACCAGGCGCTGATGAAAATCGGCGAGCCCGTCGAGGGCGCCGCGCTGGTCGTCGGCGGCCGCTGCTTTGACCGCGCGGCGCAGGGCGTCGAAGAGACGTTCGGCGTGACCGAGTGTGAGGGGGCGCGGGGGGCAAAACCAGGGAGCCTTCGCCGTGTCGCCGTCGGCTTGCGCGGTGACGATGCGACCCCAGGTCACGCCGTCGTCCGTGAGCTCGCGGCGCCCGAAGGTCGCTTCGGGATCGCCCGTGAGCTCGGCGAGCAGCGCCGAGTAGGCCGCGCCGCCCAGGAGGGGCGCGTGGATGCGCGGGCCGTCGACGAAGCGGGTGCCCGCAGCCGTCTCTTCGGTGCGCGACTCGGTCTGCCACAGCGCGCCCGGCTCGAGCCCGCGCCGCACGACGCGGCTTTCGGGCCGATAGAACGAGCGTCCGTCTTCGCCGAGCAGGGCGACGACGTGCAGCTTCGCGAGCTCGGTGAAGCTTTGCCGAGCGTCGCCGAGGCTCGCTTCGAGCGCGCTGAAGCGCGCGCGCACGGCGGCCATGTTCGCCCAGTAGGGCCGGACGATCTCGTAGGGCGCGCCCGGGAAGCGCACGATTTCGGCGCCCGAGACGGCGCGCTCGAGCGCCGTCACCGCGTGGGGCGCGAAAAGCGCGATGCCGAACGTCGCGGCGAGGAGGCGACTCTCGGCGTCGTGCTCGAGCCGTGCGCGGTCTCGGGCGGTGGCGAGCGTCGCGGTCCCGTCGAGCGCGGCGACGAAGGCACGCACCGTGTCGTGGGCGACTCCGGGAACGACGAGCGCTCGAGGTAGCGCCGGAGCGCTGAGCACGGCGCCGGCCGGCGAAGCGCTCAGCGTGAGACCCGGAGGCGCGACGAGCACGTCGTCGTCGCGAGGCTCGAAGCGCACGCGCGCTTCCGTGCGGAGGTAGTCGTCCCCGGAGTCGGGCGTCTCACGGAGGAAGCGCTCGTAAAGCGCGCCGGCGGGCCCGAGCTCGGGCGGGGGGAGCGAGAATGATTCGGCCATCAGGCGAGCGCCTCGGCGAGGCCTTCCGGCGTGCTCGGCAGCACGTGGAGCTCCTCGGGCCATTGTCCGATGGCGAGCGGGTACTCGAGCGCACCAAGCTCGCGCTCGATGCGGCTGCTCGCCGTCTCGAGCGTTCGCGAGCGCGGCTCGAGCCGTCGCACGAACACGAGCCCCGACGGCGGCGTGAGGAGCGTCCGGATCCGGAGATCAGGCCGATACCGCGCGAGCGCCCACACGGCTTTCCACGCGTCGCCGACCCAGAACCGGGTCGCGCGCTCGCGGCGGGCAGCCACGGGAGCGACCGGCAAGCAATCGTGGAGCACGATGGTGCTCGAGGGACCGGACCATGCTTCGGCGCCGATGAAATCGCCGAGCGCCGCTTCGAACAGGTGCAGGCCGTCGATGAACGTCAGGTCGACCGGGTGCTCGCCGAAGAGCTCTTCGCGCCGGCGCGAAGCGAAGAAGGTGGCGCTCGGCTGCCGCACGACGCGCGCGCCGGGCGGCAGCGCGTGCTCGAGCGGCGCCTCCACCGGATCGACTCCCACCGCTGTCTCCGCCCCTGTTGCGAGCGCGAGCGTTGCGCCCGAGGCCACGCCGATCTCGAGGTACGTTCGCGGCTCGAGCGTGGCATGCACCGCTCGCAGAACATCGCGATAGGAGGGGCCCGGCATGAGCAGCGACGCGAGCGTGGAGAGCGCGCCCGGGTAGTCGGGATACGCGGCGATGAGTTGTTTCAGGTTCTCGAGGGCGCCGCCGGGCTCGCCCGAGCGCGCGCGCATTTCGGCGAGCACGGAGAGGACGTTCGGATCGCCGGGGCGTGCCGCGAGGAGCGCGGCGACGGCGTCGCGTGCCGCGGCGCGCTCTCCCCCGAGGAAACGCGCCACCTCGAGCGTGAGGGCGAGGCTCGGGTCGTCGACGAACGGTCCGCCGAGCGCCGCTTCGAACAGGTGTAGGCCGTCGATGAACGTCAGATCCACCGGGTGCTCGCCGAAGAGCTCTTCGCGCCGGCGCGAAGCGAAGAAGGTGGCGCTCGGCTGCCGCACGACGCGCGCGCCGGGCGGCAGCGCGTGCTCGAGCGGCGCCTC
>DASUGE010000042.1:0-4203 GCA_036274215.1 Polyangiaceae bacterium
GGAGCGCGCGGAGGCCGAGCATAAGCCCATCCTGAGTCTGCGTTTGCTCGGCGATCTGCGTGACGACCTGTCGTGCGCGAACAGCCGCTACTTCCGGGTCGTGCTCTACCCGGATCCGTCGGTGAACGCGACGTTGCACGACTTCGTGCTGCACTGGTCGTCGGAGCGCCCGGTACCCAAAGTAACGATCGACTACGGGGACGGACGCAAGCTGGTGCGCACCCTCACCGGCAACAGCATTCACTACGTTCTCGATGCGCACGGGCGAACCATCGACGCGATCCCGGGGTTGATGGCTGCTCAGGCGTTCGTGAACGAGCTCAACGGCGCCCGCTACCTCGCGCGCGAGGTGTACGACCTCTCCGAGACCGACTTCTCCAACTACGTACGCGCGAGGCACGCGCAGGCGGAGCTTGGCCTGCTCGAGCGCTGGCAGCGTGAATTCGGCGCGGTCGGCGTGAGCATCCAGAGTCGTGACCCCGCCGCTCTCGCTACGCTCAACGCACGACTCGCGACCCACATCGAGAACATGCCGGAATCTCCGTTCGACGCCGCCGAGGCGGCCCAGCGCGCGCCGGCAAAGGCGATCGTCGAAACGAAGCTGATCGAAGAGGTGACGCCCCGGGCGCCGTTTGCACCGACCGAGGCGCGCCGGCAAAGCACCGGTGCGGCCTGGGCCAAGGTCGCCGCACGGCACCGCGCGGAAGCGGTGCTCTCCGCGCAGAGCCAGGCGTTGATGCGCGAGCTCGCGCCGCGCGGCTTCGACATCGACGGACGTCCCGTCCCCATCGACGACGCAGGCTTCGCGGCGCTGGTCGAGCGCTTCGAGCAGGTGCTCGCGCTCGACACCGTGAAGAACCAGCTCGACCTCGCGCTCGGGATCCACGAGCGCATGGCCGCGCGCCCGCTCGATTCGCTCACCGAGCTCAACCGCTGGGTCTACGCGACGGTATTCCTCACCCCGCGCTCCGATCCATGGCTCGGGCTCACGGCGAATCACGGCTTCACGGCGCTGCCATCGGACGGCATCGCCCAGTCGAAGTGAGCTCACTCGATGAGCGCGTCGACGTTCTTTGCGCGTTGACTCGGGCGAAACTCGATGACGCGGACGTCGGCGAGGCCCTCGCGCACGAACGGATCCTCGCGCATGAGCGCTTCGATCGTCGCCTTGCTGTCGCCCACCGCGAGGATGATCCCGCCCTCGCGCGGGATCTTGCGACCCGAAACCAAGAACGTCCCCGCCGCGTACTGCCGGTTGAGAAACGCCATGTGCGCCTTCATGTGCGCGTCGATCTCGGAAAGCTCCACCTTGTAGGTCAGCTCAATCACGAACATGGGCGGAGGGTAGCACCCTGGCGCACCGCCCCGTCGATGGTTAGCTTCTCGCGACCATGGAAAAATTGGAGATCGGTCTCGACACGTTCGGCGACCGGACGCGCGGGGCAGACGGCAAGCCGGCCTCGCATGCGGAGGTGCTCCGGAACCTGGTCGAGCAGGCGGAGCTCGCCGATCGCGTCGGCTTGGCGTTCATCGGCGTCGGAGAGCACCACCGCGAGGATTTCGCGGTGTCGGCGCCGGAGGTCGTGCTCGCCGCGATCGCGAGCCGCACGAAGCAGATCCGCCTGGGCTCGGCGGTCACGGTGCTGAGCTCGGACGATCCGATTCGCGTCTTCCAGCGCTTTTCGACGCTCGACGCCGTCTCGGGCGGACGCGCGGAGGTCATTCTCGGACGCGGTTCGTTCACCGAGTCGTTCCCGCTGTTCGGTTTCGACCTCGCCCGGTACGAGGAACTGTTCGAGGACAAGCTCTCGCTCTTCGCGAAGGTGCGCGCCGGCACGCCCGTCACCTGGTCGGGCTCGACGCGCCCCCCGCTCGAGAATCAGAGTGTCTACCCGCCCATCGAGCACGGCTTGCTCCGCACTTGGATCGGCGTGGGAGGCAGTCCCGAGTCGGTCGTGCGCGCCGCGCACTACGGCTTCGATCTCATGCTCGCGATCATCGGCGGCGATCCGGCGCGCTTCACCGGGTACGTCGAGCTCTACGCCGAGGCGCTCGCCAAGTTCGGGTTCGGCCGCCGTCCCGTCGGGGTCCACGCGCCGGGTCACGTCGCGGAAACGGACGAGCGCGCGCGCGAGGAGCTCTGGCCGCATTTTCTCGCGATGCGGACGAAGATCGGCGCCGAGCGCGGCTGGGCTCCCCCCTCGCGCGCCCAGTTCGAGCTCGAGGCGGGTCCCCGCGGCGCGCTGTTCGTGGGCTCGCCCGAGACGGTCGCGCGAAAGATCGCCGCGACCGCGCGCACGCTGTCGCTCTCGCGCTTCGACCTCAAATACTCGAACGGCCCCATGCCTCACGAGCAGATGCTCGAAAGCATCGAGCTCATCGGTACCAAGGTGGCACCTCGCGTGCACGAGCTGCTCGCGCCGAACGCCACCGAATCCCACGCGGCCGCGGCCGCACCCTGAGCATCACAGCCGGGCGGACACGGCACCGAGCGCCGCGCCGGCCTCAGCGTCGAGCTTCACCCGCGCGAGGTCGTCGGCGCGCGTGTGGCCGCGGTTCACGACGGCGATCGGGCGCCCCAGCCGCGCCGCGGCACGCGCAAAGCGATACCCCGAGAACACCATCAACGACGAGCCCACGACGAGCAGGGAGCGCGCCGCCTCGAGCGCCGCCATCGCCCGCTCCACGCGCTCGCGCGGCACGTTCTCGCCGAAGAAGACGACATCGGGCTTCAAGAGCCCGCCGCACTCGCAACCGATGACCTGAAAGCTCGAGTCGTCGGCGGCGCCCGGGTCGGCGTCACCGTCCGGCGCGATCACACCGGCCCGCCGTGCCCACTCTGGATTTCTCGCCTCGAGCTCGCGCTGCAAATCGCGGCGTGCGCTCGAGCGCTTACACTCGAGGCACACGACGCGATCGATGCGCCCGTGGAGATCGATGACGTTCGCGGCGCCCGCGCTCTGGTGCAACCCGTCAACGTTCTGAGTGACGATGGTCGTGACGAGGCCGCGACGCTCCCAATCGGCGAGCACCGCGTGGGCGCGATTGGGGCGAGCGCCGCCGAGCACCTTGAAGCCGAGCAAACTGCGAGCCCAGTAGCGCCGGCGCCGGGCTTCGGAGCCGACGAACTCGCGGTACTGCATGGGGGCGGAGCGCTTCCACTCTCCACGCTCGTCGCGATAGTCCGGAATGCCCGACTCCGTGCTCACCCCTGCACCCGTGAGCACGACGACGCCGCCTTCGCGCACGAGGGCCGCAACGCGCGCTGCCTCGTCTCGCCCCGCGCCCTCGACGCTAGAGAGCAAAGGCTCGGGCGTTTCGCGCGCTTCGAGCGTCATGCGCCCAGTATACCGGCCCCGTTCGGAGCGGGCTCGCCGAGGTGATACACTGGTCGTTCCGCCCACCCCGGCCTCGATGATGAACGCGCTTCGTCTCGCTTTTCCGCGCCGCACCGCGCTCGAGCCGCTCGCGACGCTGCTCGCGCTCGGTGCGCTGCTCACGGCGTGCACGTCGAAAGAGGACGACTCTCCGCAGCACGGCGCGTCCGCCGGGCAGAGCGGGACGGGCACGAGCCTCGGCGGAACGAGCTCGGGACAAGGCGGAACGGCGGGGGCCGGTGCGACCGGAGGGGCATCCGCGAGCGGCGGCACTTCGGGCGGGACAGGCGGCAGTCCACCGAGCGGCGGCAGCGCGGGTCGCATGGCCAGCGGGGGAAGTAGCGGCACCCTGGGCGGCAGCGCGGGCAATTCGGGCAGCGCCGGCATGGGCGGCGGCTCCGGGAGTGGGAGCGGCAACGGCGCGGGCGGCAGCGCGGGCGTCGCGGGCAGTGCCGCCGGAAGCGGCGGCAGCGCGGGTGAGGTCACGACTCCGGGCGTGCATTTCGTCGGCCGCGTCGACGCCGCCGATCCCGCGAACGCGCGCTTTGCGTGGTCGGGGACGGGCGTCGTCGCGCGCTTCAACGGCACCGAGGTTTCGGCCACTCTCGGCGGCAGCCAGCAGTTCACCGTCGTCGTCGACGGCATGGTGCAGCCCAAGCTCACCGCCAAGACCGGCAAGAATACGCTCGCGACGGGTCTCGCCGCGGGGGAGCACACCGTGGAGCTCTACCGCCGCACGGAAGCCTCGCTGGGCGTCGCGACGTTCATGGGCTTCGATTTCGGCGGCGGGACGCTGCTCGCGCCGCCCGTGCCGACGCGGCGCCTC